>NZ_DATCSD010000356.1:0-13155 GCF_036568665.1 Ohtaekwangia sp.
AGATTTTGACAAGCCGGAAGGCAGATCGTTCAGGAAGCGTATATCGGAAGATGGAGAGAGTGACTCCAGAGGTTTTGCAAGTAAACGTAAAACTACCGGTGGGCGCAAAAGCTTTGATGCAACGGCAACCGAAGCTCCGGCACAAACTGAAAAGATTCGTCTTAACAGGTATATAGCGAACAGCGGTGTTTGCTCCAGACGTGAAGCCGATGAACTTATAGGAATGGGCCTCATTTCGGTAAATGGTAAAACAATAACCGAGCTGGGATATAAAGTAAATCCCGGTGATGAAGTTCGCTATGAAAGTAAAGTACTGAGAGCTGAAAAGCCGGTATATGTTCTGTTGAATAAACCGAAAGGCTATCTTACCACTACGGCCGATCCGCAGGAGCGTAATACAGTAATGCACTTGCTTGGCAATCATATAAAAGAACGTATATACCCGGTAGGGCGCCTGGATCGTAATACAACAGGCTTGCTACTGCTTACCAATGATGGCGACCTCGCAGATAAACTGATGCACCCATCGTATAATGTTAAGAAGATATATAAGGTAGAACTCGATCGTCCGCTTACGAAGGCCGACTTCCAGAAAATATCAGAAGGTATACATCTTGAAGAAGGTAAAGCTATGGTAGACGATCTGGCTATTATATCCGATGACAACAAAACAGTAGGGGTAGAGTTGCATATTGGTTGGAACCGAGTAGTGAGAAGAATATTCGAATCACTCGAATACCAGGTGGTAAAACTAGATCGCTCTGTGTATGCCGGCCTTGATAAAAAAGATCTTGGCCGTGGTGAATGGCGCTTCCTGAAGAAGGAAGAGATTATCCGGCTAAAGAACTATAGATAGTTCAGAATATATACTGGCGGAGAGTTATGCTCTCCGCTCTGTTTTTACAACTACCTGCCAGCGAAAGGCCCACTTCCATTGTATACTATAGCTTGAAGTGTGCGCCTGACTAAAGATAGAAATCAGTTCACGTTTTTTAAATGCACGAAGCACCGAGAGTGGTGCATCGAATTTTACCATAGCCGATTTTGAAAACAGCCGGGTCAACAATCGTATGGAATAATAGGCAAGCGGATGCCGGTGTATATCGTTAAGAATATATCCTAAAGATGATTGATGAGATAGCTGCCGGAAGAATATACTAAGTTGTTCATCGCTGAAGTGATGATAAAAGAGAGTGCCGATAACAATGTCGAATTTCATACTGCGAAATTCATCGGAAAATATATCCATCGCTATAAGCCGAATCTGAGGTATATCTTTCAAATTCTGTTTCGCAAAGTTTACAATGTTAACATTGGCATCTATACCGGTTAACTCTACAGCAATGTTATTCTTATTTGCCCATCGATGAATAAGCCGGAGCATATCGCCACCGCCACAGCCGAGGTCTGCAATACGTATTGAATCTTTACTTTCACTTTTTTTGAGAAGTAATTGCAGCGCGCCAATTGTTACCTGGTTGCCGCCCAGCCATGTATTAATAAATTCAAGTTCACGCAATGTTTGATCTACGACTTCACCCGAGCAATCAAGGTCGTCCATTATCTCCAACGCAGTAGATCGGCATTTGAAATCAGGCATCCTGTATTTCAATTTTAAGTAACATACTTTCGAGCGTAAGGCCAGGTCCAAATGCAAAACTCAGTATGCGCTCATCCTGGTTTGCTATAGACAGTTTTTTGAAGACTTCGTTCAATACAAACAATACCGTGGGTGACGACATATTGCCAAAGTTCTTCAAAACAGTATAGGCATGTATATTTTGCTCTTCGCTTATACCAAGCTCCTGCTGGATAGCTTCCAGTATCTTTTTGCCGCCCGGGTGTATAGCAAAATGGCGTATACCGTTACCGTTGGCATTTGCTCGTTGCAGCAAGAGGTTGGTTAGATTTCGTATGCCCTTGCGGATGATATCAGGCACGTAAGTAGAGAGTTTCATTTCAAAGCCAAGGTCGCCAATGCTCCAGGCCATGTCTTGCTTTCCTTCGGGGGCAAGGTCGCTATGAAAAGCTTCTATCTTCAAACTTCTCATGGTGGGTTTAGCTTCTACCAATATAGCGGCAGAGCCATCAGCAAAGAGCGCATTGGCCAGAAGATTATCATCAGTAGCCTCGCGCTGAAAATGCAGACTGCATAGCTCTGTACATACGATAAGTACTTTAGCATTTTTATCGGCCTTGCAGAAGGCATCAGCTACTTTCAAACCATTAAAGGCTGCATAGCAACCCATAAACGTTATACTGGTGCGTTGAATAGTAGAAGGTAAACCTAACTCCTGCACCAGCTCTATATCGAGGCCCGGTGCATACATACCGGTGCAACACACCACAATGAGATGAGTAATTTCCTGTGCCTGAAAGGCGGAGGGAGAGATGGAAGTTTTCAGGTCTTTTACGGCCGCTACACTTACACCTAGCGCATGCTCACGAAAAGCGCGTAATCTTTTTTCAGTAGAAGGAAACGGCTCTTGACCGGGTGTATTCGGGTAGAAAGTAAACGAATCATCCTTTCCATAATCTTCCAATACGGTATAACGATACTCTATACCACTCGCTCTGAATATAGTATGTAATTTACGACTCTCGGTCGTATTGAGATTCATGGTCTTCTCCATGAACCTGGCTATGGTCTGCTGACTAAAGCGATGCGGAGGATTTGCCGTTCCGATGGCAGTTATATAACTCATTCCCTTCTCTATGTAAATCCAAACCTCTTCTTGCGCGCAGAGGTTTCTTTGCCTTAAAAGAAACCAAATATATATACTTTCAAAAGGGGAGAGTTATACAAAAAGGTAACAGGCTGCCTTTCCCGGGCAGCCTGTATATGTTTAGAATAACTTTTCTGCCGGCGGGGTAACACCTTTCAGGCGAAGGTAAACGGTAGTTTGCCCTCTGTGATGGGTTTGGTGCTCAAAAGCTTTTTCCATAGCTGTGCCACGGTTCATATCAAAATTAAAAAGCTTTACCATCTCTTGCATCTGTATATCGTTAAGACCTTTTGCGTTTGCTATAGCAAAATCGTAGCTCTCCATAACAGCCTTTGTTACTTCTGCTTTACTCTTGGCTTTATCCGATTTTTCGAGTTGGCCGAAAGTTATAGGAGGTGTTTTGCCGGCAGCAACAGCACTGATGCCATAGTTCGCTTCTGCTATATGCATCATCTGCTGACCGAACGTTCGCATTTCGGCTGTTGGCTGAAAGCTATACATTTCTTCGGGGGCTGCATCCAGATACTCTTTGGTATAAGCTTTAGCGCGCTCCCAGTTAGATGCCAGAGTTTGAGATGCATAAAAGGTTTCAGGCGATTCACTTCTCGGAATAAATGAAGCGAGAACAAATGCGGCTGCAAACAGCGCAGTTTGTTTTAGTGGAGTGGTGAAATTTTTCATGATGATTAGGGGGGGTTCAAGGTATCTTCTAAGGTAGTAAGAAACCCGGCCGGATTATTATAAAACCTCTGATTTATAGGTATACCTGCTGCATGGTTGAACAGATATATAGTTTGCCTGACGGTTCATCTTCAGTTTCCTACGTTTCAATCTGGTAATATTCCGGATGGTCAAAAAACTTTTCAGTGCATACAACTTCTGCCATACCTTTCGTGTCTATAAAGCATGACCCTGGAAGTAATGTTAACAAAACGGAAAATTTTACTCGTACTGGGAATCGTTGTGGCGATTGTGATCGGCTTTTATACGGGCCTGTTTGGAATGACAGTGTAATACACTTTTAGTAAACCTCTTTAGCGGTCATTATATCCACCATCATCCAACCAGTTTCTTCTTCAGAAACTCGGCAGTATATCCTTTACCTTTTTTGATCATATCCTCCGGTGTTCCTTCAAACATTAATGTGCCCCCTTTCTTCTCACCACCCTCAGGCCCGAGATCTATAATCCAATCAGCACATTTGATCACCTCCAGGTTATGTTCGATCACCAACACACTATGTCCCTGATCAACCAATGCATTAATGGCTTTGAGCAGCTTGGATATATCGTGGAAATGTAAACCTGTAGTGGGCTCATCAAAGATGAACAGTATATGTCCTTCCGGAGAGTTTTTGCCAAGGAATGAAGCAAGCTTTACCCGTTGTGCTTCACCACCGCTTAATGAGTTGGACGATTGCCCGAGCTTAACATAGCCAAGACCCACTTCACTGAGTGGAAGTATTTTATCGTACACAGCTTTTTTATCACGGAAGAACTCCAGCCCCTCTTCAACAGTCATATCGAGTATATCTGCTATATTTTTTCCGTTATACTCTATCTCCAGCACTTCCTGTTTAAAGCGTTTGCCATGACAACTTTCGCATTTCAAAAAGATGTCGGCCATGAACTGCATTTCTACACGAATCTCTCCTTCACCTTCACAGGTATCACACCGTCCGCCCTCTACATTAAAAGAGAAATGCGATGGTTTGTAACCGCGTTGTTTCGAAAGAGCCTGGTCGGCATATAGGTTACGAATAGCATCATAAGCCTTTACATAACTGATAGGATTGGAGCGTGAAGATTTACCGATTGGATTTTGATCGACAAATTCAACCTGTGTGATTTTCTGAAAATCGCCATCCAGCTTGTCATATTTACCTGGCGACTCAGCAACCGAGCCATTCAATCTTCCGAGTGATGGGTATAAAATCTTTTTGATGAGTGTAGATTTTCCGGACCCGCTCACACCGGTAACAACCGTAAGTATACCTAACGGAAATTTTACAGTGAGATTCTTCAGGTTATTCTCGCGTGCACCATGTACGGTTACCGAATCTTTCCACTTTCTTCTTACGGTGGGTATAGAAATCTCTTCGCGACCAGTGAGATAATCGGTCGTGTGCGATTTTACTTTTCCGTTTACATCTTTTAGTGAACCTTGAAATACAAGTTCGCCACCATGACTACCGGCATCAGGTCCTATATCTATGATCTGATCGGCAGCACGCATAATTTCTTCTTCGTGCTCCACTACAATAACGGTGTTGCCGAGATCACGTAATGTTTTCAACACGCTCACCATACGATCAGTATCCTTTGGGTGCAGACCGATGCTTGGTTCATCAAGTATATACATGGAACCCACCAGTGCACTTCCCAGCGAAGTGGCCAGTTTGATGCGTTGATACTCGCCACCGGAAAGTGTTGAAGTGATCCGGTTAAGGGTAAGATAGCCAAGCCCTACTTTTGTAAGATACTCCAGTCGTGAACGGATCTCCGTTAAAATTCTTTCTGATACTTTCTGATCGTGCACAGGCAACTTCAGTTTTTCGAAGAACACCAATGCTTCTTCTATCGGAAGTAATACGATATCGGTAATAGAAGTATCAGCGATCTTTACATACTGTGCATCTTTGCGCAGTCGTGTTCCTTTACAGTCAGGGCAGTTAGTTCTTCCACGGTAACGCGACAGCATTACCCTATATTGGATCTTGTGTGTTTTAGATTCCAGATATTTGAAGAAGCCGTTGATGCCATCAAAATATTCATTACCCTCCCACAACAGCTCCTGTTGTTTTTTAGTGAGCTCATTATAGGGCCGATGAATCGGGAAATCAAATTTGATTCCGTTCTTCAACAGAGGCTTCTGCCATTCGCCCATGGTCTCACTTCTCCAGGGAGCTATAGCGCCTTCATACACCGAAAGAGACTTATCAGGTATAACCAAGTCTTCATCTATACCCAGAATTTTTCCAAAGCCTTCGCAGGTTTGACAGGCACCATACGGATTATTGAAGCTGAAGAAATTAATAGAGGGCTCAGTAAATTTCATACCATCGAGCTCGAAGCGATCAGAGAAGTGTAATTTATTCTGACCTTCTGCATATACTATACAATCGCCTTCGCCTTCGAAGAAAGAGGTTTGAATAGAATCTGAAATTCGGAATGTTGTGTCTTCGTCTTCCGGGTTTATACTGGCGCGGTCGATGAGAATTTCAATTTCTCCTTCGATCTTTATTGCTTTCTTTTTCTTGGCACCTTCTGCCTCGGTGCCGACCAACTCTTCAATAAACTTTACTTCGCCATTTACCAAAATGCGGGCAAAGCCTTTGCTCAGTAAGAGGGTTAATTCATCAACAAGTTTTCTTCCCTTCTTGATATGCAACGGACAGGCTATCATAACGCGCGTGCCGGAAGGAAGCCTATTAATAGTATCCACTACAGTAGAAACAGTATCTCTTCTCACTTCTTTACCGCTAACAGGCGAATAGGTTTTGCCGATACGGGCAAAGAGCAACTTTAAATAATCGTAAATCTCAGTCGTTGTCCCTACGGTTGATCGTGGATTGCGTGTATTTACCTTTTGTTCGATAGCTATAGCAGGCGATACGCCTTTAATATAGTCTACCTCGGGCTTCTCCATGCGACCGAGAAATTGTCGCGCGTATGAACTCAAGCTTTCTACGTACATGCGTTGCCCTTCGGCAAACAATGTATCGAAAGCGAGTGAAGATTTACCGGAACCAGAGAGCCCTGTTATAACCACCAGTTTGTTGCGCGGTATAGCAACACTCAGATTTTTGAGGTTGTTAACACGTGCCCGCTTAATAATGATATACTCTTTGGGATTGAGTTCGTCAAGAAATGAATCGGTTGCTGTTAGTGCCTGGCTCACGGGGTCTCCTTGTTTATGTATTCAAAGTAAACAATCTTTCTTCTTTAAAAAACCGAAGCAGATGCTTTCCGGAATGAAAAAAGAAAACACCATCCGCCAGGATGGTGTTCATTTATAAACGCAAAATTTTTTATCCGCTTAGCTATCGAAGTCAGGATCGTAGCTGGCCTCGCGTCCGCCTTTGCTACCACCCTCATCATCGTAGTCATCATCATCACCACCGCTGGATGATCCATAATCGTCAGACGAATCAAAATCGTCATCGCCACCACCACCGCCACCACCGGCAGTATCAAAATCTTCTTTATTAGGTGTGGAGTCAAGATCGTATTCTCCTTCACTGTTTTTGGTAACGGGTACTTTTACGAGATAAGTAGCATCTTCTGTTTCAAGTGGAAAAACAAAGATGGGTTCTTTTTTAGCATTGGTAATGCGGGTAATGCTGCTCTCATATCCATTAGGATACTGATCCTGCACCAACTCTTTTAAATCTTCTGAAAGATTCTCAAGGCTCTTGATAACTTTTTTCTTGCTTGGGGCCATACTGAATTGTGACACAATTTCTGCGGGCAAATAGCTAAAGAATTTATGTGAGAGGCAAGAATTTTTTAAAAATTTTTTGCGCTGATTCAGAATCTTTCTATCTTTTCAAACCAATTCTAACATAAACCCCAGACAATATCGAAAGAGAACTCTACGTTACCTAAATGTGAGACAGAATGATTGACAGCAGATTCAGCGACAGCCAACTCGTGTCGCTCTATCAAACCGGTAACGAAGAAGCTTTCGAAACGCTCCTGCACCGACACAAGTCCAAGCTTTATACAGCTATCTACCTGATCGTAAAAGATCGGTATACCGCTGAAGACTTATTACAGGAAACTTTTGTGAAAGCCATTAACACGATCCGTGGTGGACGGTATAATGAAGAAGGAAAATTCCTTCCATGGATTAGCCGCATTGCCCATAATCTGGCAATTGATCACTTCCGGAAAGACAAGCGTTACCCAGAGATTGTTTTAGAAGATGGCAGCCGCGTGTTCAACTCGCTGGAATTTGCGGAAGAATCCATGGAGGATAAACAGGTATTTCGTGATACGCGCTCCAAGTTGCGCGACTATATAAAGGAATTACCCGCAGAGCAAAAACAAGTGCTGATAATGAGACATTATTTGCAAATGAGTTTTCAGGAGATCGCCGATCGCACCGGAGTAAGTATAAATACTGCTCTCGGAAGAATGCGGTATGCGCTGATAAACCTGCGTAAGAAGATGATCAAATACAGAGCCTATGATAAAAACTTTTACGCAAACGGACTTGATCAGGTATTTATACCACGAGACTACGGAGGAGGAGAGCAGGGCGATTGATAAAGCCCTTCTTTGTGATGGCGAGTTAAAAGCCCTCTATAATGAGCTGTGCGAAATGATACGATCTATGGATGGCGCACAGCTCCAGCCTGCAGCGGCAACGGTACTCAATATTTTGAGCTACTCGAAAAGCCTTCAGGAGAAGAAAACTTTTTGATTAAAGTTTTTGAATCTGAATTAAACGCCAGCGCACTTTAACAGCACCTCCGTCATGGATCTGGAGTGCAATCTTCCCATTGCTGGCGCCTATTTTTTCATCTGTTAAGGCTACCATCTGGTGGCCGTTTAGAAATGTTGTTACTAAACCATTCTCAACACGAACAGTAAGGCGATTCCATTCGCCCTCTTGCAGATAGCCTTCCTTGTCTGGTGTAGGTTGTATCAGCCATCCTCGACCGTATGACTCATATATACCTCCGGTGTGCTTACCGGCAGGGGCAACTTCTGCCTGCCAGCCACTAATCTTTGTTCCTTCTATAGAAGAGTGAAAGAAAACTCCGCTATTACCATTCGACTCCTGCTTGAACTCAACCGTTAATTCAAAATTTTTAAACTCATTGTCAGTAGCAAGATAACCGTATTGCTTATCAGGTCCACTCTCGCAGATTAACTCTCCTTTCTCAACATACCATTTTTCAGTGCCATATATTTTCCAGCCGGTAAGATCTTTACCATTGAACAGGCTAATTGATTGGCTGAACGTTGCGGTATATATTATTGATAAAAGGAATATTAATGAGAGCTTCATTTATGGAGATGGTTTTAGTTGTTATTTATTCTTCCATTCAAGTGTGTTGATCATGTGCATGATATCTTTCTTCATATACTCAATGGCCGGAGCCAGCGAATCGTTGGCAACCTGTGTGTTGAAGTAAAGCGCTCCGCGTAGAAAATTTTTAGAAGAGTCGGTAACCGTAAATTGAAATTGACTGGGCACTTCGCCTTCGAGCTCTGCTATTACAGCTGTTTTTCCGCTGGGTGTTTTTGTTATCACTTCGTTGATCGCGTATGCCTTTATTTGATGCTTGGCCGTTAATGTATAGGCATCGTCCAGAAATTCTTTTAACAACTTATTGTTATGGTTGATGCTCTTATACGTAACATGCACGTTTGCTTTTAAGGCTGGGTAGTATATTTCTATCCAATAGCGCTCGCGTATATTCGTACTATCCGGAAGCAATCTGGAGTGCTTCGAATACTCGAATGAGTAAGGAAGAGTATCGGGTAATGACTGATAGACCGCTGGCGGTAATTCAAGCCGGTTGTAGCCCAAAGGTTTTGGCAGATAGTCGCGTGTGCACGACATGGCGCACAAAAACACTATAGATAAAAGTATATATGCAATATACTTTTGTACTATCCACCGATTGGCTCCGTAACTACCGGAGCGAAAATTAGTTGCAGTTGATTTTATGCCCTGCGATTCCTGCCGCTCAATCATTACCCTGATGCTCTTCAGATTAAAATAAATTTAGAAAGGAAGATCATCGGTACTGTTATCTACCGGAGTACTGGTACGCATACTTTCCGATGAACTTCTTTCAGCAGGTGCTGATGAATATTCGTTACCACCACCACCTGTTTTCGGTGTAAGCATTGTCATGTTGTCGCCAACAATTTCAGTGGTATAGCGGGTCACGCCATCTTTCTCCCAGGAGCGTGTACGAAGTTTTCCCTCAATAAAAACCATATCACCTTTGCGCAGATATTTTTGGGCGATTTCGGCAAGTCCTCTCCACAGCACAATGTTGTGCCACTCTGTTACTTCTTTTTTCTCACCGGTAGTTCTGTCTTTATAACTTTCTGATGTTGCAATACTGAAGTTTGCCACCACTGCACCGTTATCAAGATTTCTTACTTCCGGATCTTTGCCTAAACGGCCTACAAGAATTACTTTGTTTACTCCTGACATATTATTGCTATTTAATTTTTTACACGGTTGTTGCCATCCAACGAAGCAAATCTTTCAAAAAAGATTCACGTAAATTCTGGCGCAATCTGCAAAGCTAAAAATGCAGTGCGCGAGATGAATTAAAATCTAAAAATTTAATTTACCACTTAATGGCTTCTAAACAAAAATGCTTCAACTCTGTACTGCAAGCGATTGGTCTTCCAGAAAACGACTGATCAATACAGGCTTGGGTAATGCAGCGATCTGTCTGGTGGTATAAAATTTTAAATGTTTTGCAGATGGTTCATCCGTATCTATAAGTATAAATGTTGCGTGAATGATCTGATGACTCAAAACGTGTTTATATTTTTTAGAGGTGATGTGTGCATCTTCGACAAAATTTTTCAGAGATGCATCTTCACGCATAATCTTTAACGGATTGACAGCTTTAGTTTTTTCTACCAGGTAAAAATCATAAAGTCCTTGCCATATATCTTTATCATCGCGCTTTTTCATGAGCAACGATTTTCCTTTTTGAAATACGAAATAGTAAAAATACCGTGGTCGTGCAGCCTTCGCTTTTGCTTTAACAGGTAATTCGGCCTGTAATTCCTTGAGCGAAGCAAAACATGTTTTTGAAAAACCACAGGTATTGCATGATGGATTTGCCGGAGTGCAGAACAAAGCGCCAAATTCCATTACTGCCTGGTTGTGGAGATCTGGATTTTTTGCAGAGATCAATTCGTTGGCAAGCTGCGTAAAATATTTTTTTCCTTCGGGACTGTTAATTTCCTTTTCAACTCCAAAGATTCGGGCAAGCACCCGAAAAACGTTTCCATCCACTACGGCTACTTTTTCCTGGTAAGCAAACGAGGCAATAGCTGCAGCTGTATAGTCGCCGATACCTGGAAGTTTTTTCAACTCTTCAAAATTATCGGGAAATATTCCATTATATCGGGCTACAACTTCGCGGGCACATTTGTGCAGATTGCGTGCACGGGTATAATATCCCAACCCCTGCCACAGTCTTAGCACATCCTGTTCTGCAGCACCAGCCAAATCTTTTACAGTCGGAAATTTTTCAACGAACCTTAAATAGTATGGAAGTCCCTGTATAACACGGGTCTGCTGAAGAATAACTTCCGATAACCATATCCGGTAAGGGTCGCGTGTAGTGCGCCAGGGTAAGTCTCGTTTGTTCTGTTCATACCATTCAACGACTTTATCAGAGAAATATCGCTTGTCCATCAGCCTGATTATCAGAATTTTTCAATATTCATTTTTAAATCTACGAGCGGCATATAAATTTGCCAACCCAAAAAATTTCGACTTAAAAATATAACACAGTGACCAAAGCAGATATCATTAACGAAATCGCAGAAAAGACCGGAGTGGACAAGGCAGATGTTACAGCATCAGTTGAGGCATTTTTTAGCGTGGTTAAAAATTCAATGTCGAACGGTAATAACATTTATATCCGCGGTTTTGGAAGTTTCATCAATAAGAAGCGCAAGAAAAAAATTGCCCGCAACATTTCACGCAACACAGCTTTGGTGATAGACGAGCATTATGTTCCTGCCTTTAAGCCTGCCAAGATTTTTGTAAGCAAAATCAAGAACAGCGAAAAAGTAAAATTGTTAGCAGAGAGCGCTGAAAAAATTCGCGAAGAGGAAGAGGATGTGGATTAATCTATACGGGCCTGCCGATATATTTCAGTTTCTGAATTAACAAATGCTAAAGACGCGAATAATATTGATTGTGGTCTGCGCAGTGCTGATCACTGTTATATTCATGCTTCCCAAGAGCGTGGTGGAAAACGATAATCCATTAACAGCAACGCCTGTAGATTCTGTCTCCAAGCATGTTGATGTGCATGCCAGTGCATCGAAAGAAGTAGTGGCTTCCATCAGTCATCTTCGTGTTCAGATCGAAACAAGTTCGGATAAAGAAAAAAATGCTATCTTTGCCGACTCTTTGGCAAACCTGTACCTGATTGCTGGAAAATTTGACAGCGCAGCGTGGTTTGCAGAGGAAGCATCGAAGTTCTTTAACACGAAGGAAAGCTGGATCAAAGCCGGTGATAATTATTACCAGGCTTTTACTTTCGCCACCGATCAGGCCAAGCAAACTATGCTGGCTGATAAGGCGCAGGTGATTTACAAAAAGGTGTTGGATGAAAGTCCGAAAGACCTGAATGTAAAGACAAAACTGGCCATGACCTACATCAGTTCACCAAACCCAATGCAGGGGATTATGTTACTGAGAGAAGTTCTGGCCGATGATCCTAAAAATGAATTAGCGCTGTTCAACATGGGCATGCTCTCAGTTCAATCTGGTCAATACGACAAAGCTGTTGAGCGACTGGAAGAACTTGTGAAAGTAAACCCCAACCATACGCAAGGTCAACTACTACTCGGCATTGCGTTAATGAATACAGGCGATAAGAAACGTGCAAAGGAGCAGTTCGAAAAAGTGAAACAACTGGATAAGGATCCGTCTGTGCAAGCCACAGTAGATTCCTATCTAAAGGATTTAAAATAATTGTTTAACCCACTTTGCTGGGTGTAAGGTAAAGAGCCAAGCACTTAGTAAAGAAATTTTAAAAGCATTACACCTATGCCAAGCGGAAAGAAAAGAAAGAAGCACAAAATGGCAACGCACAAGCGTAAGAAGCGTCTTAGAAAAAACAGACACAAGAAAAAATAATTTCGTAACCGGGTTCACCGGTTACGCTGCTTTATACGAAGCAGCAATTTCTATACACATCATTTTTACTTAACTATTTAGTCTTTTGAGTAACGAACTAATTATTAGTGCAACTCAGGACGGATGTCGTATAGCCCTTCTTAAAGATAAGACGCTGGTTGAATTCCACAACGAGGAAGAAGGCAGCAAGTTTTCGGTAGGAGACATTTATCTCGGCTTTGTAAAAAAAGTTGTACAGGGCCTTAACGCAGCATTTATAGATGTTGGTTATGATAAAGACGCCTTTCTGCACTACCTTGATCTTGGGCCACAGTTTAGTTCACTTTCCAAGTTTACCAAACTTGTGCGGTCTAAAAAGATCAATGGTGGAAAGCTCGACAAATTCAACACCGAACCTGATATTGATAAGCATGGTAAAATTACCCAGCAGCTTACCAAGGGTCAATTAATACCCGTTCAGGTTGTTAAAGAGCCAATCTCTACAAAAGGGCCTCGATTATCCTGCGAGTTATCATTAGCTGGTCGATACCTGGTATTGGTGCCATTCTCCAATGCTGTAAGC
>NZ_DATCSD010000357.1:0-11044 GCF_036568665.1 Ohtaekwangia sp.
CGATTGCGTAAGCAGTTCACTTAATCGTTTTGCCATCGCAGTAGCACCTTCAAAGTTTGGATGAATGCCATCCAGGTATAGATCAGGGCGTCCCAGGAATAAAGTATAAAGATCAGCTATTTCAACGCGCTCCCTATACGCTACAGTTCTGAGTCTTGGTATAATTCGCGAGCGGATTACTTCATCCCAAATACCCGTGCTGTCGGTAACAAAAGATGTTACCGGTATCATGAGAATTACCCTGGGATGTGAGGGTAATTTTTTAAAAGACTGGATGAGTGCTGCATAGTCGCGCTCGAAATCAGTAAGGTATATTCTGTTGATCAGCTTGCTGTCATTTCCTCCCAGATCAATGAACACTATATCCGGATTGCTTTGCAAGGCATATTTATACTGACTTGTTTTAATATAGGGGCTATCTCCTTTTACAAGCAACGTTGTTCCACTCACACCAAAGTTAGTAACAGCATAATGTGCGCCCAGCATTTGTTGGAGCTGTGTCGGATATGAATCTAAGGCGGGATTCTTCAGAAAAACTCCCTGCGTTATACTGGCTCCCAGGCAGGCAACTTTAATTTTCTCTTTGCCATTGGCGCTAACTATTGATGAAGACAAGAGCAGTAGAACAATCAATATATGTTTATGGCATTTCATGCTTGTTGGGAAAGTAGGTTATTCGTTAATAGTTTATTCGTTAGTGGTGTCAGGCGGAAACATTTGCCTGCACCTTGATGGCTAATCAGCAACTCTATTTGTTTCCCGCAGATTAACGCAGATTAAATGCAGAATTATTTCCCACGGAATTCACAGGAGGACACAGAAAACTTTAAAACTAAAAGTAAAAAACGAAAAGCAAGTGCATTACATCTCATCATTCGTTAATCGATGTTCCTTGTTCAATATTCAATTTTTTCATTCGTTGGCCGTGGTGTCAGTGGAAACACCTTACTGCACCTTTGAATGTATTTACTATTAACGAATAACCACTAACGAATAACGATGAACTACCTCACCGGTATCTCCTTCGTCAATGGAATTTCCTTACGCAACATTTTTGCTGCCTGTCCTGTGAGGAACAGGTAATGATCTGAAGGCATTCCATCATTACCAACAAATCGTGTAGTTGCTCCACCGGGGGGTGTATCGCTTACTTTAAATATAGCAGTACCTTCATCAATCTCATCGAACATTGCTACATATAACATCTCTGCACCGGCATTTATTGATCCATGCACGAGGTCCCAATAAAATTCTCCTTTCAATCGGGGAATAGCACCATACGAAGTATACTTCGCCAACCCCGGGTTTCCCAGCGATAAATTTCGCCAGCTGAATCCCGGATATACTATAGGAACATAATCAACCTTGTTCTCTTTTGCCCAGGCTAAATCTGCCATGATATGATCGCGGTAATGATCGGTGATGTTATGTACCAGCGGAGTAAATCGCTGCACCATCCAGGGAAGAACAATATCAGCGGAACGAATTAAATCATGCAGGTAAGGATCAGGCAGGCAATCTTTATTCAACTCGCGAAAATACGTGGGCACACCGAGCATGATAGAACAACCACCATATACCGGATCGTTTTTTAAAAATTCGATCAGGCGATTGATACCAATCTCCCGAATGTTATAGGAACGATCCGGGAAGCCAAGCCCCCAGATGGCCACAAGCGGTTTTCCATTGTGAAAAAGATAGTTCTGTTTCGGACCGGCATTGGTGATCTTCAGTTTATCCACCAACATCTTCCAATCTTCGATGATCGAAGAACAATCTTCACCTCCAGCACGCAATCCTGAAAGATCGTACATCACAGCAATAGCACGATCATATTTGATGGCTGCATTCAAGGCGTTCTGTAAAATTATATCAGAAGACTTGGTATAATTCTTATGATCGCGCGTTACATCAAAGAAGCGCTGCATGAATACACCATCCACTCCATATTGCTTCATCCATTTAAAATGCAGATCTATAGTGCTTTTATCAGCCGAGCTAAAAACCTTCCCAATTGATCCATCTGTATTTTTGAACGAAGTCTCATACGTCTTTTCATATTCAGAAACATCCGGCCAGAAATCAACGGTTGAATTTCCATCTTCAAATTTTCCGTTGCGTCCGTAGTGAACAAAATTGTTTCCGGTTCCGTCACCAGGTGTGCGAAACCATCCCTGATATCCGGCCATCACAAGCCCTTTATAAGAAGAATATATACCGGCCTTGCCATGATGGCTTTGAGCATTACCATCACGAACTATCGCCAGTAAAATCAAAACACAAACTAATCCTTTGGTTATAACCTGGTTCATAAAATTGTTTGAGGTTTACATTCATTAACAGATTAAAAAACATTACTCAACGCTATATATCTCTTAATCAGACTATATATCCTGGCCTGCACGTTCAAGTATACGCTTGCGCTGGTAGAGAATAATATCTTTCATCTTGTGCATACGCTTGCGTGCAGAGCTTAACTTTTCACGCACTCTTCGCAGCTGATGTCTCTTTTTCTCAAGCGTATATTGACTGGCCAGCAGTAATTCAATCAACGCTTCCTTTTCTAGTTTTGAAAAATCTTTTTTCGGCATGGGTAACATCACTTCAAAAGTGTTTCTTCACTGGTTGATCGCTCATGGTAAATTCCAGTATGCCACCGGAGATAATATCCGCATGAGAAATGAACGGTTGCTGTAATACAACTCCGTTGAGTTTTACTTCAGATATATACTTATTCCTGTCGCTGTTGTTCTCTGCACGAATGGTAAAGATCTTTCCATTCTCAATGTGAATAGTAGCTTCGTTAAATAAAGGCCGCCCCAGGGTATATATAGGATTGCCGGGACTTACCTGGTAGAATCCAAGACTACTGAGAACAAACCACGCTGACATCTGTCCGCAGTCTTCATTACCGGATAATCCATTTGCATCGTTGAAATACAATGTATGAAGAATAGAGTCAACGAGGTGCTGTGTTTTCCAGGGTTGCCCCGCATAGGTATAGAGGTATGTGATGTGATGACTGGGTTCATTACCATGTGCATACTGGCCGATCAAGCCTGAAATATCAGCCGATGAATTTTTTCCATCCACTTCAGAAGTTTCCTCGAACAGACTGTCAAGCTTATTGAGGAACTGATCTCTTCCACCGTGCAACGCAATCAATCCAGGTATATCATGCGGCACAAACCACGACCATTGCCATGAATTTCCTTCTACATATTCATCTTTCCGGTGATTGGAAAACCGTGGATTGAAAGGAGACTTCCAGCTTCCGTCTGCATTCACACCACGCATAAATCCTGTTCGGGAATCGAAGTAGCGAACGTAACGCTTCGAACGCTCGGAGAATTTTTTATAATCTGCATCTTTACCCAAAGCCTTTGCCATTTGCGAAATGCACCAGTCGTTATAGGCAAACTCAAGTGCTTTGGATACCGACTCATTCTCTTTATCGGATGGTATAAATCCCAGCGTTTCATTATAGTATTTAGCTTTCGGCATTATACCATGCTTAACTTCATCGTCAACAAATACAATAGAAGTGTCGTAGGTGGATGCATGAACGATAGCGCTATAGGCTTTTTCAACATCAAAATTTCTATAGCCTTTCATATACGCATCTACTATAACAGGAACAGCATTATAGCCGATCATGGTACCCGTTTCATTCGAAGCGAGTTCCCACATAGGCAGTGCTCCGCTCTCATCATACTTTTTAATCATCGAACGGATCCACGCTTCATTCATGGAGGGATTGATGATCGTCATCAGCGGATGAAATGCGCGAAATGTATCCCACAGAGAAAACACGGTATAGTTTCCCGACCCATTATTCGACTGATGGATTTTTTTATCCATGCCACGATATCTTCCGTCAAAATCTGTGAACAGGTTTGGGCTGATGGCCGTATGGTATAATGCTGTATAGAATATCTTTTGCTGATCTGCACTGCCGCCTTTTATATCGATACGATTGAGCCAGGCATTCCATTGTTTTGCAGCGTTGTCTTTCACATTTTCAAAACTCCATCCCGGAATTTCCTGCAGCACGTTATTCTTTGCACCGGCATAATCCACAGACGATATACCTACTTTCACCAGCACTTCCTGACCTGACAGCTTATCGAATTGCAACAACGCCTTCGCGCCAATTTTATCTATACTCTTGGTTCCTTCTAGTGCAATTGTTTTTCCACTGGCCAGTTTATACGTAAAGGGTTTTGAGAACACGGCATGAAAGTATACATGATGATCGCGCGCCCATCCCTTCGTTAATTTATACCCGCGTAGCTCATGGTCATTGATAATTTCAATCTGATTTACTTCGTTGAAATGACTTTGAAGTGTATGACCGACATCTATAATCACGCCTGCATTTTTTGAGGCAGCCGGAAATATATACCTGTGAAAGCCCGCATGTGCTGTGGCCGTCAGTTCAACCTTAACATTATAATCTTTAAGTCGCACAGTATAATATCCGGGAGAGGCTGATTCTGATCCCGGCACCTTCGGTGATGCATAACCATCGTCAGGTTTTTCGGCAGTACCCTGATCAAGTTGTTGCTTTCCGATCGTTGGTATAAACAGCACATCGCCATAATCACCGATGCCCGTTCCGCTCAGGTGAGTATGCGAAAAACCGAGGATCGCCTGGTCGGATGCATGATAACCGGAGCAGGCATCCCAGCCGTTTAATCTTGTATCCGGGCTTAACTGTACCATTCCATACGGCACGGTTGCTCCCGGAAAAGTATGACCATGACCTCCTGTACCAATGAATGGATTTACAAGATCAAGTTTGTTAACTTGTGCTTGGGCAAAACAATGCATAAATCCTGTTAGCAACAGGATCATTGTTAAAAACGATTTGCGCATCTGATTGTGCTTTTGGTTGATGTGCGCAAACCTAGAAGCGGGTTCTTAAAAACGGATTAATATCTGCTTAACGATTAAATTCAAACGATTTTCTAACTTAAATTTCAATTTTTTAAATAATATTAACCTAAAATGTGGCTCTAGCGTTGGGGACCAGGTATGCGGAGTGTTCTTTATTCAATATTCTTTTTCATCTCGCTCGAGGCGCTGCATGCTCAGACACGTGACAGCAACCTTAACTACGGGTTAGCTTTTGAGTCACATGAAGTCAGCAAGGATTCGCGCACCGGGTTAGATCTTAACCCGGATGGAGCTTACACGATCCGTAACGACTTCACGATAGAGTTTGACCTGGCGCTTCAGAGACTTGCCAATGCCTACGGCTATATTCTGCGGGTGATCGCCAATGATTCCCTCAACATCGACCTGATGTCAACCCCGGAACATGAAGAGTTCCACGACATCACACTCGTTATTAATAATAAGCCAACAACTATTCATTTTGATTTTGCTGATATCAGGCTGCAGCCCAACGTGTGGACCAAGTTCAGGCTGGTATTTTCGTTACACAAAAATCAGATTGGCGTTACGTGGAATAACAAAACACAATTCCATCCCTATAACTTTTCTAACCTGAAAAAATTCAGGTTCTATTTTGGTGTTAATGAGTTTGGCAAATTCAACACAACCGATGCACCTCCTATAGTTATCCGGAATGTTGCACTCTCCGAAAACAATATTCTGATACGGAAGTGGCTGTTAAAAAATCATAACATCACCGAAGTGTACGACAGTATTGCAAACGCAAGAGCCGTTGTAAAAAATCCAACCTGGCTTATTGACCGCCATACTCGCTGGGCATCGCGCCAGCATTTTACTACGGGAAGATTTCCCTCCGTTGCCTTTAACAGCGACTCTGCCCTTATGTATGTAACGGACGAAAAGTACATATATACCTACGACCTCCGGCAGGAAAAGGTAAACAGCAAAATCGTCAAGGGCAATCCGATTCATTCAGATGCCAACCAGTTGCTATATATCCGGGAGAAAAATCAACTCATCAACTACGACCTGTTTACCAATAAGTTTCTGTCATTTGACTTCACCAGCACAAGCTGGAAAAACTCTGACACTACGTATTACGAACCTAATTACTGGCACAACAATAAATTCTATAACCCGGTAGACGATGCTGTCTATACATTTGGAGGATACGGACATTTCACCTATCACAACCAGTTCTTCAAATACGACAACGCAAAGAACATGTGGGTAAAGGTGGAAACGAAAGGAACTATACCACCGCGCTATCTCGCTGCATCGGGCATTGAGCCATCCAAAAATCAATTGCTGATCTTTGGCGGATATGGCAGCCTGAGCGGAAAGCAGGAGCTCTCTCCGCAAAGTTTTTATGATCTATACTCTTTTGATTTGAAAAATCAGGAAGTAAAAAAAATACGCGAATACGATGCTCCTCAAAAAACGGAAGACATCACTTTTTCAAACTCATTGATCGTAAATGAGGAAGAAAATTGCTTCTATGTACTAAGCTATCCTAAAAATAAATATGAAGGGCAGATCAAACTTCGCAGATATGCGCTTGATAGCCCGGAGTCAAAGGAACTGGCAGACTCTATTCCCTTTCACTTCCACGATGAAGATTCTTTCTGCGATCTGTTCTATTCAAAAGCTTCCAACGAATTGATCGCAGTAACAGCTCACAAGGAAAAACAGCGATACCAGATACAAATACATTCCATCAATTTTCCTCCGCTGCAGGTTCAGGATGCACGCCAGCAAGCGCCACAAGCAAAACTGAACGCAGCAATCTATACCGCAGCGATTGTTTTTATACTCTTGGGATTGTTCACCTACTATTTTATTCGCAGTAAGAAAAATAAATTGACAGCCTCAACTACAATCTTACCCAAAACACGCGAACAAGTTTCTCCGGCAACGCATCCTGCTTTCCTTTCAGAAATCACGCAGTTGGAAGAGTCTCATAAATTTACTTCTTCCATATTGCTCTTTGGCGGCTTTCAGATCTTTGACAAAAACGGAACAGATATATCTTCCAAATTTACCATGACGCTGAAAGAGCTGTTTGTTCTGATCGTTCTTTATTCTGTAAAATTTGAAAAAGGAGTTTCAGCAACACTCATCCAGGAATATCTCTGGCCAGACAAGGATGAGGTCAGCGCACGCAACAACCGGAATGTTAACGTAAAGAAATTACGTACACTGCTCGAAGAGATTGGCGGCACATCCATCGAGAATAACAACTCGTACCTGAAGCTCACGATGGACGAACATATATTCTGTGATTATCAGGTGGTATATCAACTGCTCAGCCGCGACAATAAAAATGTTTCTGATGAGGATAAGATCAACGTCATCATTGCGAATGTAAAACGGGGAAGCCTTCTTCCGAATTTACAGACCTCCTGGCTGGATAGTTTCAAATCCGACATCTCTAACCTGATCATCGATACCCTGATCGACTATTCTCAAAAGCTGGACAGCAATAACGATGATAAGCTGCTACTGGAAATTGCTGATGCTATATTCATGTATGACTCTATCAACCAGGAAGCCCTGATGATCAAGTGTTCTGTACTGAATAAAAAAGGGAAATACTCACTCGCCAGAACCTGGTATGATCACTTTGCAAAAGAATATCAAAAACTATACGCAGAGAATTATCCGCGTACCTTCGAAGATGTGATCTCTTGATACTCTCTCCGCCCAGAACACCGTTATCTGAACGAATCAGTACCTATATACTTTACACTGACACTGATCCGGTTTTGTTGACTTCTTCGACATTCATATATATTTTCAACATTCGGGAATATTAATAAACAGGAGAATGGACAATTCAAGAGTATATAAGATGTCATTTGCAGGTGTATATCCGCACTATATCCAAAAAGCCGAGAGAAAAGGACGAACAAAAGCAGAGGTAGATGAAATTATATTTTGGTTGACAGGATACAATGCAAAAACGCTGCAACAGCAGATTGAAAAGAAGACCAACTTCGAAAACTTCTTTGCGCAAGCACCTCAAATCAATCCGAATGTTTCAAAGATCACAGGCGTAATTTGTGGCTATCGCGTGGAGGAAATCGAAGATAAACTGATGCAAAAGATTCGCTACCTGGATAAGCTGATTGATGAACTGGCTAAAGGAAAAACCATGGAGAAAATTTTGAGAAAGTAAAAGGTATATATTAATCAGCCTCCAGGACAAGGGAAACACCACATTGAGTTAAGCGGGTATATTTCTATCGCTCTGATAGATCTATATATAATATCACATATCAGTACCCCCCATACACTGCGTAATGTATGAGGGTTTCATTTCTTAACAATTACACCTTACTTATTCAATAGTATTGTACGTTATCAAATCTTCACAAGCGGCACATATTGAATAATTCCCGAAAAACTAAAATTATTTCCTGATTCTGTTTTTTATCCATTATCTTTTCCGGGCTGTATCAGATAAACTATTGCTATATGAAATTGACGTTAAGTGATCATAAAACTGGTGGCTCACTCACACTTTTTAAAGACGAAGCAGAAATTGAAAGCCCTTTTTACAAAAGAGATCACGACAATAAATACTTTACTATCGCGTGGAATACCGGCAAACAACAGACTGTATCGATTGACAACACCAATCATTCTTTTAAGCCGCAAACATTGCTTCCCATCATGTTCAATCAGGCCTTTCAATTTGAACGCCCCAAAGATGTTATAGCCTGGCAGTTCAATCGCGAATTTTACTGCATCATGGATCATGATGTAGAAGTGAGTTGTGTAGGTTTTTTGTTTGGTCTCGGAGACAACCATTTCATCGCGATGAATAAAGAGGAGCAACAGAAAATTGATCTCCTGCTCCATATGTTCATTGGAGAAATGAATACACCGGATTTAATTCAGCATGAAATGTTGCTTGTATTGCTAAAGCGTCTCATTGTAAATGTTACACGACTGGCCAGAGATGACAGCTACTCAGAACAGATAACAGACGAGAAATTTAACCTGATGCGTAAATTCAATTTACTGGTTGAAGCACACTTCAGGTCGGAACACTCAGTGGCGTATTACGCCCAACGCTTAAACAAATCGCCCAAAACGTTATCCAATCTTTTTGCACTATATCATGATAAATCGCCTTCGCAGGTCATTCAGGAACGCATCCTGATTGAAGCCAGAAGACTGTTATGCTATACGGACAAATCTGCGAAACAAATTACCTATGAGCTTGGGTTTGAAGACTCTACGTATTTTTCAGCCTACTTCAAAAAGTATACGAATCAATCTCCGCTGGAATACAGAAGCGAAATGACAAAACGGAAGAACGGGAAATAATCACAATCCTTCGGGAAGTAATACTATTCTCTGCCTGCGCCTACTTGCTGACCTTTGTATTGTTGATTGAAACATAACCTCAACAAAAAAAGGAAATGAAAACAAGTAGTTTTAAAAGTTACTTAAAGAAAACGTTAGTTACTTTAACAGTAGCCTTTGCCACCGTATTCGCTGTTCACGCGCAATCTCAACCCATTAAAAATGTAGTACTGGTTCACGGTGCCTTTGCAGACGGCTCCGGCTACAAGGCGTTGTATGCAACGTTAACCAAGAAGGGATATAATGTTACCGTGGTGCAGAATCCGCTCACTTCATTGGAAGATGATGTGGCTGCAACCATCGCAGTGCTGGATAAACAAGACGGACCAGTAATTCTGGTGGGCCATTCCTGGGGCGGCACTGTTATTACAGAGGCTGGTAATCATCCCAAAGTAGCAGCACTGGTTTACATAGCAGCCTTCCAGCCGGCAGAAGGAGAAACTACTTTACAATGGGTACAGTCAGCTCCGCCTGCAGCAGAGAATGGTATACTGCCTCCCGATGAAAAAGGTATAGTATATTATGATAAAGCAAAATTCCACGCAGGTTTTTGTGCCGACCTCAGTAAAGCAGATGCTGACTTCATGTATGCTTCACAAGGTGCATTTCATGCGAAAGGATTCGTTACACCTGTTACAAAAGCTGCCTGGAAAAATAAGCCTGCTTATGGAATTGTAGCCACTGAAGATAAAAGTATAGTACCCGAAATAGAGCGTGCTATGTACAAACGCTCCAATACAAAGATTACAGAGATAAAAGGAAGCCACGTGGTATTCATCTCACAACCCGAAGCGGTTGCTAAAGTAATCATCGAGGCAGCACTGGCAGCTTCTAAAAAATAAGAACAGATATATAGTATAAAGAATTAAAACAATAAAAAATATAAATCATACGAACATGAAAAGAACATCAAGCGCACATTGGAACGGAAATCTGAAAGCAGGAAAAGGTACCCTTTCTACACAGAGCACTGTACTGAACAAAACACAATATTCATTCGGCACCCGTTTCGCAGATGGTGCAGGCACCAACCCCGAAGAGTTACTCGGAGCTGCTCATGCCGGCTGTTTCACCATGGCACTCAGTGCTACGCTTGAACAGGCAGGATATACAGCAGGTGATCTGGATACAAAAGCCGTAGTAGAATTAGATCCGGCAACATTAACGATCACTACTATTACCTTGGATCTTACTGCTGCACCCATTCAAGGCTTGAGTGCTGAACAATTTAACGCGTATGCTAAAGGAGCTAAAGAAAATTGTCCTGTTTCCAAAGCATTGGCCGGAGTATCAATTACACTAAATGTTAAGTACTAACATTTACTGTCAATAACATATATTTCAGAGAGGAAGGTAGTTCAAACTATCTTCCTCTTCTGGTTTTCAGCCAACAGTTTTTTTCTCATTGCCAAATGATCGGACTTTGTCTAAATTTCCCGCCATACACATACAACTCAGAATATGTTTGATGGATCTGATTTTCCAAAATCGCTTGATGAAGAAGTCTTTAATCTTTGGCTGGAAAACGGCAGGCAAAGCAAGATACGCTATAACTATTTACTGATTGTTTGGGATGAATATGAAGCAAAATATAGACCTGTTTATGCAGAGCATCGTAATGAAATAGGCGAATATGAAATCTATAAAACATCTGTCAGTCGTGAATCGTTAGTCGCTGCATACGATTTATACTCAGAATCAAGAATCGTTTAAAAAGCTGCCAGCATTCTTGCAGCATATTGATTTACTT
>NZ_DATCSD010000358.1:0-9698 GCF_036568665.1 Ohtaekwangia sp.
TGGAGAAAAGTCAGCTAACGGTTGCAGAAATTGCCTATCAGGTTGGCTTTAACAATCCAAAATACTTTGCTCGTTACTTCAAAGAGCAGTATAGCGTGCTTCCTTCAGCCTATGCTTCCGGAAAAAGGAAAGCATAAAATAATTTCTTCCTGAAAAAGACATTCCAATCCTATATCTAAGCGATTTCGTGACCATCGTCTTACGTTTCAGTTAGTAGTTTTGGTTTTAACCCAAGCAAGAATGTCGCAGGAGAAACTGAAACGGTTAAGCAGAATTATGTTGGCTATAGAGATAGCGATCTACATCGCGATAGCTGCTTCGTTGTCGTTTATTGTTCTTTATTGAGTACACCCGGATCATCCTGATCCACTCATCAGGAATTTAAACCGCTGTTATTTACAACATCTTCATGCTCGAAGAGGTATAGTACTTCGTGTGTCTTCTCGTTTCATTATTACAAATTGATTTTCTCTTCATGCACTGAGCAAACATCTCGATGAAGAGTTAGATGTCGCTTTGCTTTCTGAAATTTCTCTTTCATCTCTTCAAAGCGATTTTGACCAGTCTTTTGCAACATTTTGATACCCCCTGAAAACGTTTGAGCCTATAGGATCAGACAATTGAGTACCCTTTCAAGGCTGCTTGCTGCACTACCTTTACTGCAATCGATTACGAGAATTGTGTCTTGGAAACCGGTTGCATGAAAGATTATTATAGAATGAAAAAAGCAGTACTAGTAAACATTATTTTGCTCGCCATAGTCCTGGCAGCATGCTCTACCAAAAAAGCATTTGAGAAACTTGAGGACGGTGTAATTGTGCAGTTGGATGCGGAGCATGGAGCTAAACGTGTGAAGCTGCAGGTAATTTCAGATGACATTATTCACGTAGCGGCCACACCAGCCGATACATTTTCGAAAGCACAAAGCCTGGTAGTATTACCCGAAGTGAAAGGCACCTCTGCCTGGAAGCTGGAAGAATCTGCGGATGCTCTTACGCTGATTACAAAATCGCTGCGTGCGAAAATCTCTTTAAAGACAGGTGAAGTTTCTTTTACCGATACAACGGGTCAGGTAATTCTCCAGGAAAAACAAGGCGGAGGAAAATCATTCTCACCTGTTACTATCGAGAACCTGAAAAGCTATGCGATTCGTCAGGAATTTGAATCGCCTGCCGACGAAGCTTTCTATGGATTAGGGGGGCATCAAAATGGTCAGTTGAATTACAAAGGACAAGATGTAGATCTGACACAACAGAATATAGTGGATGTTATTCCTTTCTTATACTCCAGCAAGAACTACGGTTTGCTGTGGGATAATTACTCCATCACCAAGTTTGGCGATCCGCGCGAATATCAACCACTCAATTCACTTAAACTTTTTACAAAGGATGGAAAAGAAGGCGGACTCACGGCCGATTATTATGTAGAGAGTAAAATCAAAGAGAGTAAAACCGAAGGTGATATCAACTTTCAATATTTAGAAACACCACAGGTTGACAGCTTCCCAAAAGATGTTTCGCACAAAGGTAAAATTGTGTGGGAAGGATCGTTTACCTCAGATGCTGCCGGTCTGCATAAATTCCAGGTATACTCTTCCGGGTATATAAAAGTTTGGATTGATGGTACACAGATACTGGATAAGTGGAGACAAAACTGGAATCCGTGGACAAATAAATTCAATGTGGATGTTAAGTCTGGCGAAAAGCATACTATAAAAATAGAGTGGAATCCGGATGATGCAGGTTATCTCGCAGTAAAACATCTCGATCCATATTCTGCCGAAGATCAAAATCGTTTGTCGTTGGCAAGCGAAGTAGGGGATGAGATCAACTACTATTTCATTAAAGGTAAAGATGCTGATGATGTAATCAGCGGTTATCGCACCATCACCGGTAAGGCACCGATCGTTCCGAAGTGGGCGATGGGTTTTTGGCAAAGCCGTGAACGCTATACCAATAGTAAAGACCTGGTGGATGTAGTAAAAGAATATCGCAAGCGCCATATCCCTCTCGATAATATAGTGCTCGATTGGCAGTATTGGGAAGATCCGAAGTGGGGCTCACACGAATTTGATCTGAAGCGTTTCCCTGATCCGAAAGGAATGGTAAACGAGCTTCACAATGATCTGCACGCACAACTGATGATCTCTGTGTGGCCGAAGTTTAACAAGGGCACTGACAACTATGAGGAAATGCGCAAGAATGGTTTCCTGTATATGCACAACATTGAGAAGAAGAGAAAAGATTGGGTGGGTATAGGATATGAATCTACCTTCTACGATCCGTTCAATCTGGAAGCTGGCAAACTTTTCTGGAAGCAGATCGACAAAAATCTGAATTCTATAGGTATAGATGCATGGTGGCTTGACGCGACCGAGCCGGATATCCACTCGAACATTTCTATTGACGAGCGCAAGATCAACATGAGTACTGCGATGGGTCCTGGTGCTAAATATTTCAACGCATATTCATTGATGAATGCAAAAGGAGTTTATGAAGGACAACGTAAATCAAGTCCGGAGAAACGTGTGTTCATTCTTACTCGCTCGGCTTTTGCAGGGCAACAACGCTATGGCGCTGTTACCTGGAGTGGAGATATAGTATCGCGCTGGAGCGATTTGCAGGATCAGATTGCCACCGGTATAAATTTCTCCCTGAGTGGTATACCCTACTGGACGATGGATATAGGAGGTTTTGCCGTAGAGAAACGTTTCTACAACCTTACGGGAGAAACATTAACCGAGTGGAGAGAATTGAATACACGCTGGTTCCAGTTCGGAGCGTTCTGCCCGGTGTTCCGCTCACATGGTCAGTTTCCGCTTCGCGAAATATATAATATAGCTCCGGAAGGAACGGCAGAGTATAACAGTCTGGTATATTACGATAAGTTGCGCTATCATCTGTTGCCCTATATATACTCATTGGCTGGTCATAGCTACTTTAATAACTATACCATTATGCGCGGTCTCGTGATGGATTTTCATGCCGATAATAAAGCATACAATGTGGCTGATGAGTATATGTTCGGTCCGTCATTATTGATAAACCCTGTACATACTTTCAAGGCGAGAACACGCGAAGTATATCTGCCTGCTACAACCGGATGGTATGATTTATATACAGGTCAATATTGGGAAGGTGGTCAAACCATCCAGGCAAACGCTCCGCTTGACCGAGTGCCAGTATATGTGAAAGAAGGTTCTATTATACCTGCCGGTCCGGAAGTTCAATATACTAGCGAGAAGCCTGCCGATCCGCTTACACTCTATGTATATACCGGTAAAGATGCATCCTTCGCACTCTATGAGGATGAAAACATCAACTACGATTACGAACAAGGTAAATATAGCACGATACCCTTTACCTATAGCGAAGCATCCAAAACGCTAACGATTGGCGAACGTCAGGGAAGTTTCCCGGGCATGCTGCAAAAGAGAACAGTAAAAATAATTTGGGTTAAAAAAGATCATGCTGTCGGGGTGAGCTTCAATGCTCAACCCGATCAGGTGATCGAGTATACCGGTGCTTCCGTGACAATAGAAAATAAATAAGAATTCAACTTCCGATGCAAAAGGAACTGGAGATAAATAAAGAACAGCTAAACCAAAATTAACCTATGATTAAAAAAGTCTACAGAAGCGTATGGTTTGCTTCCGTATGTTTCTTCCTGGTAGGATTAGTTTCTGCGCATGCGCAGAAACAGGTGGTGTCCGGGAAAGTGACGGATGCGGCCGGTGCGCCGCTACCGGGTGTGAACATTCTGATAAAAGGTACCACCTTTGGTACTAATACAGATGCTGAGGGAGCTTACTCGATTGAAGCTTCACCGAATGATGTGCTGGTGTTATCCTTTATCGGATATAAATCGAAAGAAGTACCCGTGGGTAGCCAGACTAAACTGGATATTCCATTGGAAGAAGATATATCTACTCTGCAAGAAGTTGTGGTGGTGGGATATGGCGAGCAGAAGAAAGCACTGAATACAGGGGCAAACCTCCAGGTAAAAGGTGAAGACTTAATGAAGCAAAGCTCAACGAACGCATTGCAAGCATTACAAGGACAAGCACCTGGTGTGCAAATCGCCTCTACATCTGGTCAGCCAGGCGAAGCAATGAAAGTGACTATCCGCGGTGTTGGGTCAACAATCGGTAATAACCCGCTATATGTAGTGGATGGTGTTATCACCAGCGATATCACGTACCTGAATAACGGAGATATAGCTTCATTGACTGTATTGAAAGATGCAGCGTCTGCAGCGATCTACGGTTCGCAGGCTGCTAACGGGGTTGTACTGATTACTACTAAGAAGGGTAAATCAGGCCATGCGCAAGTAACATTTGATTCTTACTATGGCGTACAGAACGTAGCCAGAAAAGTAAATCTTCTCAATGCAAAAGAGTATGCGATCATTGCTAACGAAGCGGCCGTAAACTCAGGTAACTCTCCGATCTATTCCAACGATTATATCGATTCATTAGGAACTGCCGGTACAAACTGGATGGATCAGATGTTTGTGAAAAATGCCGCTACGCAAAACTATTCCCTTGGAGTATCTGGTGGTAACGATAAGTCAGTGTATTCTTCATCACTTTCTTATTTGTCGCAAGCTGGTATTGTAGGTGGAAAAGATTATTCAAACTATAAACGCTATAATTTCCGCTTTAACTCCGAGCATAAGTTGTTCAAAGACATTGTGACTGTGGGAGAGAACATGAATTTTGCGTTTGTAGATAATCACGGTATAGGAGTTGGTAATCAATACAACAATACTTTACGCGGTGCCTTCGTAACTACACCTTTGCTGAAGAATGATAAATCTGATTCAGTAGGTATGTTCAACCAGGCGAACCCTTATTACCAGATGGTATATAACAGCCAGAGCCGGAATAAAACACAGCGTGTTATCGGAAATATATACTTTCAGGTAGAACCGATTGCTAACCTGAAATTCAGGTCAAGTCTGGGTATAGACTATAACTCGTACGATGGTCAATCCTATAGACCTAAGTATAGATTGTCGACATACTCTTTCAATAAAATTCCGACAATAAGCCAGTCGATGAGCAAGGGCCAGACAATTCTTTGGGATAACTTGTTAAGCTATGGATTTACACTGGCGCAAAAACATAAATTTGATGTGATGGTGGGTACTTCTATGTATAAATATGGAGGAAGCTACCTGAATGCAACCAAGACCGGTTCTGTTTTTAATGATGTAGACCATGCGTGGATCAGTAACGGAACAAGTAATACAGCTACTGCAACCGGAGCAGCATACGATCCAGACCACCGCTTGTCATACTTCGGAAGACTTAGCTATAACTTTGAGGAGACTTATCTGTTCAATGCGACATTCCGTGCTGATGGTTCTTCAAAATTTGCTAAAGGACATCAGTGGGGATATTTCCCATCTGTATCTGCAGGTTGGGTAATCACCAACGAATCATTTATGGATAACACCAGCAACTGGTTAAATTCATTGAAACTACGTGCAAGCTGGGGGCAAGTGGGTAGCCAGAATGTTTCGGCATTCCAATATCAGGCTCCTATCAATTTCACCAATACATACTATATCTTCGGTGGAACAGAGGGAGCACTTACAGCAGGTTCGTATCCTAGCAGATTGTCAAATCCGAACCTGAAATGGGAAACATCTGAGCAAACCGATGTTGGTTTCGATGCAGCTTTCCTCAATGGTAAATTTACAGCAAGCGTTGACTGGTATATTAAAACCAATAAGAACTGGTTGATCAATGCTCCTGTGCTGGCAACAGCGGGTGCTCTTCCTCCTTACATTAACGGAGGTGGTGTAAAGAACAAAGGTCTTGAATTAGCACTTGCTTACAATAACAGTCTTGGCGATCTGAATTACCGTGTAGGTGTAAACGGTGCTTACAATAAGAATACGGTAAGCCATATACCCAATGCAGACGGAATTATACACGGTCAGGCAAACCAGATATATGATAACGCTACTGAATTTAACAGAGCTGCCAATGGATATCCTGTTGGATATTTCTGGGGATATAAAACCAATGGGTTGTTCCAGACAGACGAAGATGTAACATCCTATACATCAAAAGATGGTACTCTTCTGCAACCCAGCGCTAAGCCTGGTGATGTTCGCTATGTAGATGTAAATGGTGATGGCGTGATCGATGAGAAAGACAAGACTATGATCGGTAATCCGAATCCTAAATATACTTTTGGTTTCTCAATTGCTGCGGATTACAAAGGATTCGACTTGTCTATTCAGGCCAGCGGAGTTGCCGGAAATCAGATCGTACAATCATACAGAAGTCCTTCCAGTAAATATGGTAACTATACTACCGAAATACTGGAGCGTTGGCACGGAGCAGGTACTTCAAACAGAATACCGCGTGTAACCGAGTCGAACGAAAACTGGGCTAACTTCTCAGATCTATATGTACACAATGGTGATTATCTCAGAATAAACAACGTTACGCTGGGATATGATTTCACCAAGATCATTAAACAGAATTATTTCACACAATTCAGACTATATGTTTCTGCGTTGAATCTCTTCACCTTTACGAAGTATAATGGTATGGATCCGGAAGTTGGGTATGGCACTGATGGATTTACTTCAGGTGTTGATGTGGGCTACTATCCACGTCCAAGAACCTACATGGTTGGGTTGAATGTGAAACTCTAAAAAATGAAATGTATGAGAAAGTTTAATATATATACAGTAGTTGTAAGCCTGTTGGTATTGAGCGGATGTAGTGATTTTCTGGATACAGAATCATACACAACATCAACAGTTGAAAATTATTATAAAACACCTGCTGAAGCTTACAGTGCACTGGTAGGCTGTTATGATGGCGTGCAGGCCTTATGGTCTGGCGGCATTGCTTTCCCTGTGGCATCTGAAGTATTTTCAGATGATGTATTTGGTGGTACAGGTAACGGTGATGGTTTTGGATACCAGATGATGGATGAATTTGATAAGGGGCGTTCACCATCCGATCAAAGCCTATTCAATGCAAACTGGGTAAATTATTATAAAGCTATTTATCGCTGCAATATACTTTTAGGTAAGCTTGATCAGGTTAATTGGGGAACAGATACAAGCCTCAAAGCAACATACGAAGCTGAAGCGAGATTTCTGCGCGCCTACATGTACTTTGATATGGTTCGTCTATGGGGTAACATTCCGTTGTTGACAGAGCCTTCTGCCGATAACATTCCTCAGGCTGATCCTCAGGCTGTATATGCACAGATAGCGCAAGATCTGGTGTTTGCAAGTGAAAATCTGGCAGCTACTACATATGCCAACCAACCGACTGCTACACACGGACGTGTTACCAAGTGGGCGGCAGAATCCCTGATTGGAAGAGTATATCTATACTATACCGGCTATTATCAGCAACCGGATCTCGCGGGCGTTGTTACAAAAGCACAAGCACTCGCTTATCTCGAAGATGTAATTGCCAATAGCGGTCATGGTCTTGTTTCCAGTTTTGCGAATCTGTGGCCGGCTGCTTCTGTAGACAACTATGCAGGTGAGGATAATAAAGAAACAATCTTCGCTATCAAATATACCTATACCAGCGACTATACAACTGGAAATGATGATGGTAACAAATGGCTGGTTATGGTGGGTATGCGCGCCTTCTCATCGTACCCATACGGAAATGGATGGGGAGCATGTACTGTGAATTCCGACTTATGGGATGCTTATAGCAGCACTGATACACGTAAAGTAGCTTCGATTATATCCATAGAAGGTGAAAACATAGCCTTCGATAACCAAAAGGATCAACGTGAATATACCGGCTACTATATGAAGAAGTATACTCCTATGATCAACAAGAATGGCGAAAGTGTATCGGCTGCCGAAGCTGCCGCTTTGGGATTGAACAGCGATTTCCAGATTAGCCAGTTCCAGGATTATGTAGTAATTCGTTATGCCGATGTTCTCTTGATGGCTGCAGAATTAGGCAGCGCAAATGCTCAGTCGTACTTCGATCAGGTAAGACAACGCGCTTATGGAACGAACTTTACTCAACTGGCGGTGTCGCAGGCAAATATTCTGAATGAACGCAGACTTGAATTTGCCCTGGAGGGTATACGATATTGGGATTTACTTCGTCAAGGAGTTGATGTTGCCGCGACTCAAATTGCTGAAACAACCGAGGTTCTAAATGGCGGGGTTACAACAACGAAGACAATCAGTGCTTCGAAAATTCAGGAAACGAAGGGATTACAGCAGATACCTGCTACACAAATAAGTTTATCGAACGGTGTGTTGAAGCAAAACACTGGCTGGTAATTGTCGCTGACCTAACTTATTATAATTATGAAAATCGATAATAAAATATTTTTGATGATAGCAGCTGTGATGCTCACATTAACAGCTTGCCAGGAAGAGCATGAATTGGGTGCGCCTCCGAAAACTTCAGACCTGAAGTTTTCGGTAACGCAAGATGCAGCTTATGACAACCGAATTTTTCTTCAAAGTAACACTCCGGGAACTATTGCATACTGGGACTATGAAGTTGGAGTATCCAACAAGTTAATGGATACTGTGATTAATCCATTTGGCGGTGACCATTGGGTTAAATACGGAGCCCTTGGACAAGGGGGAATCACATTTGATTCAGTAAAGATAACGATAAGTAAACTTGATGATGCTTATTTCTCCGATCCAAATTGGGAGCTTTTAACGAATATGGCTGCCGGGAAATATTGGAAGGTATCTTCTGTTTATCTCGGGCCGGAAAGTGATTATACTTCAACTTGGTGGACACCAGATATAAGTAGTGATGCAAATGCAAATGATAGTATATATTTTGATCTGAATGGAAGTTATAATTTTAAACGATATCATGCGGGTACTATTGAAAAGGCTTTGTATTCATTCAAGTTGGATAAGACTAAAAATAGTATAACCATTGTAAGCGGCTCTGTTAAAATGCCATTCTTTGACTACGGTAACAATGGCTTAGCGGTAAACAAGTACAACATTGCCAAGCTAACCGATGATACATTAATTGTTTCGCAAGGTGCTTCGCTTTTTGGAAAAACAGATGATTGGGCTTGGTATACTATTTACAAAGCAACAAACTAAAGGTTAGTAGTTCTTTCAAAAAAAGGGAATTGAAAAAACAATTCCCTTTTTTTATATAAATCATTATAACATGAGTATAAAACTTTGCTTTTCCTGGTTAACACTGCTGCTGATTATGTTTTCATGCAACCGGAAAAGCGATGCTACAAGAGTAACTGGAGCTTTAACCGATGAATGGAAATTCCAATTGTCAGATACGATAGAGGCCAGCTCTGCAAATTTCGATGATTCAAAATGGAGAGTGCTGAACCTTCCGCACGACTGGAGTATAGAAGGGGAATTCAGTGAGAAAAACCCTGCAGGTGTTGGCGGTGGTGCGCTGCCCGGAGGTATAGGCTGGTATCGAAAAAGTTTTGTATTGCCACCGGAAGATAAAGACAAGAATATATTTATACGTTTTGATGGTGTTTATCGAAACAGCGAAGTATGGATCAATGGTACTTCCTTAGGTAAAAGACCTAACAGCTATATATCGTTCGAATATGACCTGACTCCCTATCTTGATTTTACCGGTAAACAAAACGTGTTAGCTGTTAAAGTAGATAATTCGCAACAGCCTAACTCTCGCTGGTATTCAGGTTCTGGTATATATCGCGATGTTACAC
>NZ_DATCSD010000359.1:0-11981 GCF_036568665.1 Ohtaekwangia sp.
TGAGATGCGCGTAATACAGCGCGACTTTCTGCCGGATGATCTGGCTCCTATACTTCGTGCCAATAATATTGACGGATGTATAGCCGTGCAGGCCGATCAGTCGGAAGAAGAAACACATTTCCTGCTGACGCTGGCAGAGCAGCATGATTTTATAAAAGGTGTTGTAGGGTGGATCGATCTGCGTGCCGATAATTTACGAGAGCGGCTGGAGTACTTCTCGCAGTATAAAAAGCTGAAAGGCTTCCGGCATATCGTGCAGGGCCAGCCGGCAGGTTTTATGCTCGATGCTAAATTTATGAAAGGCGTAAAAGCCCTGGCTTCGTTTCAGTATACCTACGATCTGCTTATATACCATTACCAGCTGGACGAAGCGTTGCAGTTTGTGCAGCAGGTGCCCGAAGTAAAGATAGTGGTAGATCATATAGCGAAGCCTTCTATACGCACCAAAGAGAAAACAGCGTGGGAGTTGAACATGGCAGCGCTCTCCACTTTTCAGCATGTATACTGTAAAGTTTCGGGTATGGTAACAGAAGCCGACTGGAAAAACTGGAAGGAGGAAGATTTCTTTCCCTACCTCGATGAGTTGCAGGAGTCGTTCGGTATGCATCGCCTGCTATACGGTTCCGATTGGCCCGTGTGTTTGGTGGCAGGTTCGTACGAGCGGCAATTATCGATTGTTCAATCGTATCTTTCCACCTTTTCGAACGATGAAAAGCACCTGGTGATGGGTGAAAATGCCAGGAAGTTTTATAATCTTTAGGGATGGAATTAAATCTCACAGATAAAATTATCATCGTAACGGGTGGTGCGAAGGGTATAGGCGAAGGGATTGTAGAGGTGCTGGCGAAAGAAGGAGCTGTGCCGGTGATTGTTGGCCGCAATGAAACAGACAACCTGCAAACTCAGGAAAAGATAGGAGGCAAAGGCTTTCAGGTAGTAGCTGAACTCACCAATCCAACTGAAAGTAAAAAAGCAGTAGACGCTGTTCTGAAAAAGTATAATCGTATAGATGGCCTGGTAAACAATGCCGGAGTAAATGATGGCGTTAGTTTAGAGAATGGAAATTACGATGCGTTTATGGCGTCACTGCACAAGAACCTGGTACATTATTACCTGATGGCGCAGCACGCGTTGCCAGCATTGAAGCAGTCGAAAGGTGCCATTGTAAATATAGGATCAAAAACTGCCGAGACCGGGCAAGGAGGCACGTCTGCGTATGCAGCTTCTAACGGTGGTCGCAATGCGCTTACGCGCGAGTGGGCCGTAGAGTTATTGAAATATGGTATACGCGTAAATGCTCTTATCGTAGCCGAATGTTATACTCCGCTATATGAACGCTGGGTAAAAACATTGCCCGACCCGGAACAGGCATTGCAGCGCATCACAGAAAAAATTCCACTCGGTAAACGCATGACTACCGCGGAGGAGATTGGCAACACTGTAGCCTTTTTACTCTCCGAGCGGTCGAGCCACACCACCGGCCAACTCGTATATGTAGACGGTGGCTACGTGCACCTGGATCGCGCTATATCGTAATATATACTGCGCTATATATATCTTCACCAACAAGACTCCAAATCACTACAACCCATTATACCTATGCCGATTGTAAACACCACCACAGAAACGATCTCTTCGAGCGGATCGGTTACCGCCAACCGCTCGTATCTTATTCCTTTCATTCTGGTAACAAGCTTATTCTTTCTTTGGGGTATAGCTAACATTATGAACTCTGCGCTTATCGCGCACTTTCAGCCGGTGTTCAAGATCAGTCGCGCACAGGCATTACTGGTAGAAACGGCATTTTACTGCGGATACTTTACCATTGCTATACCTGCCGGTTTGTTTATGGAAAAGTATAGCTATAAGAAAGGTATAATACTAGGATTGTTTCTCTACGCAGCCGGGGCCTTGCTATTTATACCGGCAGCCAAGTTGCTTACCTTTGGTTTCTTTCTGATAGCGCTCTATGTTATTGCCAGCGGACTCGCTTTTCTGGAAACAGCGGCCAATCCATACGTAACAATTTTAGGAAGACCAGAGACTGCTATACAGCGAATCAATTTCTCACAATCATTTAACGGTCTTGCGTTAGTAGTAGGCCCGTGGATAGCCGGTCAGTTTATCTTCGCAGGTAACGAAGGTGCTATAACAACACTCGAAGAAAAACAGCAGGCAGCCGATGCCGTTATATTCCCCTATGTGATGCTGGCAGGCGTAGTGCTGTTTGTAGCGATTCTCTTCCTCACAATTAAAATGCCGGAGCCGGGCAAAGGAGCAGCGTTGAAATTTAACAAAGCTATATTTAAGAAACGCCACCTGATGCTAGCCGTATTGGCGCAGATGTTTTACGTAGGCGGCCAGGTAGGTATATGGGGCATTACACTAAATTTTGTTACCGATCTTATACCCGGCACCAGCAACGAAGTTGCCTCTAAATACTATATGGCAGCAGGCACAGTATTGTTTGTGTCAGGCAGATTTTTAGGAACGTGGTTTATGACCTATATAAAAGATCATAAGCTGTTGGCACTCTATGGAGCTGTTGTTACATTACTTTGTTGTGTCGGTATGTTTGGCGAAGGAAAGATAGCGGTATATGCATTGTTAGGTACCAACTTCTTTATGTCGATTGGGTTCCCGACTATATTTGGTCTGGGTGTTCGCGATCTTGGTGAAGATACCAAATTAGGATCATCGCTGATCATTATGTCTATAGTAGGTGGTGCTGTACTTCCACCGCTGATGGGATATATAGCGATTGAACATATTCAAATGTCGTTGATCATTCCGGCTATTTCTTTTGTAGTAGTATGTTTCTATGGCCTGGAAGGGTATAAATTGAAATCAGCGAAACGATGAAACGTTATTGCCTGGCATTGGATCTGAAAGATGATCCGAAGCTGATTGCCGAATACGAAGCCTATCATAAACAGGTTTGGCCCGAGATATTAAAGAGTATACACGATGCCGGTATAGAATCGATGCAGATATACCGTGCCGGCAATCGTCTCTTTATGATTATGGAAGTAAACGATACATTCTCGTTCGAGAAAAAATCACAAGCCGATAAAAACAATCCACGCGTGCAAGACTGGGAAGACCTGATGTGGAACTACCAGCAAGCACTGCCATTTGCCAAAGCAGGAGAGAAGTGGGTGTTAATGGAGCGCATCTTTGAATTAGCCTCTGGTTACTAGCTGCTGGCTAAAGGCTTAAAGCTTAAAGCAGAAAGCTTAATGTATAGTGTGAGTGTGATGTGAAGCGTGTGTGATACCGCTATATCTGTATGGTGAGTATTGAACTTCTAACCTTAAACATTGAACCTTAAACTTTCTGCTTTCAACTTTCTGCTTTCAACTTTTAGCTTCTTACTTCTTACTCCTTACTCCTTGCTTCTTACTTCTTGAGCCTTAGACTTCTAAACCTTCAGCTTTTCCACTTTAAGCTTTATGCTTTCTACTTCCGGGGAACTTTAAACTTTAAAATTTTGTAAAATATACCAATTGGTATAATTTTACGGCAGTTATGACGAAGGCTGAACGGACGCGTCAATATATTATTGAAAAAACGGCTCCTCTCTTTAACAAGAAGGGTTTTGACGGAACTTCGTTGAAAGATCTTACTGATTCTACGGGTCTTACAAAAGGAGCGATCTACGGTAACTTTGCCGATAAAGAAGAGATAGCACTCGAAGCATTCAAATACTCCATGACCAAAGTGCGCGAGATGGTGCATCTGGAAATGGAAGATGCCAATACCTATAAGAAACAACTCATTGCTTTGCTGGAATTTTATGCGCGGTATGTTTTTAATCCGCCAGTGGCCGGTGGTTGTCCGCTGCTAAATACGGCTGTAGAAGCAGACGATCATCATTTACCCATGCGCAAAGTAGTAGTAAAGGAATTATTGGAGACGATACATTTCATTACCTCTTTACTCGACAAAGGCGTAAAGGCCGGGGAGTTCAAGAAGGGTATAAAAACAAATGAAATTGCCTACACCTTGTTTTGTTCTGTGGAAGGAGCGCTTATGTTTGCGCGCGCAGAACGATCCGATGAACCTATGCAGATCATTGTTCGTCACTGCAAAAACTTGTTAAATCAAATCAGTAAATAAAAGTAAATATGCAACAACGCAGAGTAGTCGTTACAGGTTTGGGAGCCCTGGCACCCCTGGGCAATACCGTTGGAGAGTTTTGGAAAAACCTGATTGACGCGAAAAGTGGTGCCGCCCTCATCACCGCATTCGACACCACGAAATTCAAAACCAAGTTCGCGTGCGAGCTGAAAGGTTATGATCCGCTCAATTACTTTGAGAAATCGGAAGTGCGCAAACTCGATCCGTTTGCACAGTATGCTTTGGCGAGCAGCGATGAGGCTATAAAAGATTCAGGTCTTGATCTGAATGCGATTGATAAAACACGTGTAGGGGTTATATGGGGTTCCGGTAACGGAGGCTTCTATACCTTTCAGCAGGAGATGATCAACTATGCAAAAGGTGATGGTACACCGCGCATCAACCCGTTCTTTATACCGAAAGTAATTGTCGATATAGCATCCGGCTGGATCTCCATCAAGTATGGCTTTATGGGGCTGAACTTTACAACGGTATCGGCATGCGCCACATCTACCACGGCCCTCATCGATGCCATGAACTATATACGCTGGGGAAAAGCAGAAGTAATTATAGCGGGAGGCTCGGAAGCTGCGGTGAACGAAGCGGGTATAGGAGGGTTCAATGCCTTGAAAGCTCTTTCTACACGCAACGATGACCCTGCACGCGCATCACGTCCGTTTGATATAGGCCGCGATGGCTTTGTAATGGGCGAAGGTGCCGGGGCTTTGGTACTGGAAGAATATGAACACGCCAAGCGCAGAGGTGCCCGTATATATGCTGAAGTAGCAGGTGGAGGTATGTCGGCCGATGCATATCACTTAACGGCTACACATCCGGAAGGAGCAGGTGCTATGCTCGGTATGAAGTGGGCGCTGGAAGATGCCAACCTGAAACCCGAAGATGTAGACTATCTGAATCCGCATGCTACATCTACACCGGTAGGAGATGAGAGCGAGATGAAAGCGGTATCGAAATTCTTTGGCGACCATGCCGGGAAACTGCACATCAGTGCCACAAAATCGGCAACTGGTCACTTGCTGGGTGGTGCCGGTGCTATAGAAGCGATTATCTGTATAAAAGCTATTCACGAAGGAATTATACCTCCTACAATCAACACAGAACAGCTAGACCCTACGTTGCCACAAGGTCTTAACATCGTGCTTGGCAAGAGTATCAGGAAAGATATAAACGTAGCGATGAGCAACACGTTCGGCTTTGGCGGGCATAACGCTACGGCTGTATTCAAGCGTGTAGACTAAATATACCAGAACAAGAAAGATGTATATCAAGTCCCTCTCCCACAGGAGAGGGACTCAGGGGTGAGGTTAAAATCGGAGTGTAAATATAGTCTTCACTTCGGGCTCTGATTCAACAGTAATGGAGCCGTTGTGCATCTGCATAATCTGCCGCGACAGACTCAGGCCTATACCTGAGCCTGTTCGCTTGGTAGTATAGAAAGGAACAAAGATGTGATCGATCGCTTCTTTGATAATACCCTGCCCGTTGTCGATAACTTCAATTAATATAGCGCTGCCATCGTAGCGGCCTATCAAATCAAGTTTTGGATTTTCAGTATCGCCCAATGCTTCTATAGCATTCTTCAACAGGTTGATCAATACCTGTTCGATCATTTCTACGTCAGCTTGTATCGTCAGGTATTCCGAGCTGCAGGTATAGTGAAAGTTGATGCTGGTCTTTTTCAACTCTGTCTTCATGAGTTGTGCTACGTGTTCTATTAAACTCTGTAGCCGTACCGTTGCAAGCTTGGGTTTGGGCAGCGAAGTATATTCGCGATAGGCATCAATAAATTTGATGAGCCCTTTACTACGATTTTCAATGGTACTCAGACCTTCGCGCAAATCATCGGCACCTTCTCCTTTTAACTCGTAGTGTTCACCTTTGCGCTCCATATCATGGTCGAGGATCTCGCGCAGCGTGGAGGTAAGCGAAGATATAGGAGTAATGGAGTTCATGATCTCGTGGCGCAGCACGCGCGTCAGGTTTTGCCATGCTTCGAGTTCCTGTTGTTGCAGTTCCGGCTGAATGTTTTGCAGCGTGATCAGTTTTACATCTGTTCCGCGAATGCGCAGCTCCGTGGCCTGCACCGTAAGATGCAGTTCATTGCTGCCTTTATATAGTTCGCTCTTGCCCGACTCTACACTATTAATGGAATGATATAGTTTTGGGTTGATCGCGATCAGCTCATTGATATTTTTGATGGATGTTATACCCATAAAGCGCTTGGCATTCGCGTTGATGAGTTGCACATTGCCTTCTGTATCGTACGATAATATACCGGTGCGTACCTGCTGCACTACGGTGTTAAGATACTGGCCATGCTCTTCTTTTTCTGAACGCGCCCTGCGAAAGGCTTCGAGCACCTCATTGAAGGCAATGTTGAGATCTTTAAAGCTCTTGCCAAGTTTGTTATCGGAAGCAAAGCCCGAGATAAAATCAGAATACTTTACGGATTCCAGAAAGCGTGTAAGCTTACGGTTGGTCTGACTTACAAAGCGAAAGATCTCGATCAGTTGCAGAATGATGATCGTACCCATCAGCAATGCCGCGAATAACATATTGGGGCGAGCCACCATGTACATGAACAGTGCCATGGTAACTCCCAGCATAATTACCCGCAGAATAACCCGGGTGCGAAAATCTTTAAAACCGAACGTCACAGAATAGTCAGATCCAAAAGTTTACAGTTCAACGTTCCAAGTTAAAAGAATAGTTATTGCATTGCACTATATCTTTCAAAACTTTAGAACTTCTTCACAATTCCATTATACCTGTATTAGTAGCTTTTGGAAGCTATTCATTACAAGCCATACTTTTCCAGCCTGCGGTAAAGCGAAGAGCGGGTAAGTCCCAGTTCAGTAGCAGCCTGGGTAATGTTACCGTTATATTTCTTCAGCACCTTGCGTATCAGCAGTTTCTCTACTTCTTCCAGGTTGTATTGCTCCAGGCTGAGTTGTCCGTCTTCTTTACCTGATTGAGGTGTGAAGTTGAAGTCTTCCGGTTGTAATACACTGCTGTTGCTCAGGATCACTGCGCGTTCTATAGCATGCTGTAACTCGCGGATGTTGCCCGGCCACGGATGTTTGTGCATGCGCGTCATGGCACCTTCGCTGATCTTGGCTACAGTTTTCTCGTACTTGCCGGCATAGTATTTAAGAAAGTGATTGGCGAGTAAAGGTATATCTTCAAAGCGATCGCGCAGCGATGGTATTTCTATCTCTATGGTGTTTATCCGGTATAACAAATCCTGACGGAAGCGATTCTCCTTTACCATATCATATAGCGGCATGTTGGTAGCACAGATGAGGCGGATATTTACCGGTGTATCTTTGTTGGAGCCTACACGACTTACCTTTCTGTTTTGCAAAACGGTTAGCAGTTTTGCCTGCAACGGCATAGATAAATTACCGATCTCATCGAGGAAGAGTGTGCCGTTATTGGCGAGTTCAAATCTGCCGGCACGATCTTCTTTCGCATCGGTAAAGGATCCCTTCTTGTGGCCGAAGAGTTCGCTTTCAAAAAGTGTTTCGGTAATAGAACCTAAATCGACACTCACAAAATTTTCATTCTGTCGTGAGGAGTTCTTATGTATAGCGCGGGCAATGAGTTCTTTACCGGTTCCGTTCTCACCGAGTATAAGAACATTGGCATCGGTCTTGGCCACGCGATCTATAGTCTGAAATATCTTTTGCATGATAGCACTCTGACCGATGATCTCGCTGAAGCGGTTGTTGAGCACCTGGTTTATTTCCTGGTTCTTGATCTTGAGGTTCTCGATCACATCGCGCGATTCGCGCAGCCGCATAGCGGAATATAGTGTAGCGAGTAATTTTTCATTCTCCCACGGCTTCAACACAAAATCTGTAGCACCGGCTTTGATCGCTTTCACGGCCATCTGTATATCGCCATACGCGGTAATCAATACCACTACCGAAGAAGGATCGATCTGCAGTATACGTTCCAGCCAATAGTATCCTTCGCTGCCGCTGCTTACGTCTTTCGTAAAATTCATATCGAGCAGTATCACATCATAGTCTTCATTGCCCATGAGTGCCGGTATAGCTTCCGGGTTCTTCTCAATATCTACCTGTGCAAAGTGGCGCTTCAAATACATTTTCGCTGCCTTTAAAAGATCTTCATTATCATCAACAATCAGAATCTTTCCATGCTTCGTTTCGGACATTATGTTCAGAGTTTAAGTATAGTATACAGGTGTTGAAGTGTTGAGGTGTTGGTGTGTTGAAGTATGGGGCCTGCGTGGTATATATACTATACCATTTTGCGTAAGCCAACATCAATACACCAACACGTCAACACCTGCGCACTTCGCGTGCGCACGTCCGGAAGCGGGCAAAGGCTGTACCGAAACCGATACAGGGTAAAAAATTGGAAAAAACACGATTTAGAAGGATTTCTGTGCGAAATGCTGCGTTCGCATCCGGACACACACGTTCACATGTGAACGAGACTATAGCGATAATAATGTTGAATTGAGGGTAATTTCGCATTCCAGTGCTTGGCACACTTGTTGGCTTGCAGCCAGTATCCTGCTTGCTTGATGTTGCCTGCGGATGACACACAGGTAAGTAAGCAAAGGGTATATAATAACGAAAGCAGAATGGACAAACAGATCAAGAAAAAGAAATGGACGGTAAAACGTCTTGCTACCTATGGTGGAATTTCCGTGTTAGTAATTTTTGTTGCGTACCAACTGATCTTTGCAGACAGGCGGCAAAAACTAAAAATTGAGAAAGACAAGATCACGATCTCAACTGTAGCAAGAGGCGTGTTCCAGGAATTTATACCACAGACCGGTACGGTGGAGCCCAGCCGCACGGTATATCTTGATGCTGTTGAGGGGGGTAAGATCAAACGCGTAGTGGCCGAAAGCGGTGCTATGTTGAAAGCCGGAGATATAATTTTAGAATTAAGCAACCTTAACCGCGAATTGGATGTCTTAAACCAGGAAGCTCAGTTAACGGAGACGATCAACCGCGGACGTGATACTCGTTTAGGTATAACCAAGAACGATCTGGAACAACGCCAGACACTTGCCTTGATCGATAACCAGCTGGCTATACTGGAGCCTCAATTTAAAAGAGAGAAGCAATTGTTTGAGAAGAAGCTGATCTCGAAGCAGGCCTTTGAAAAAACAGAAGCTGACTATAAGTATAACATGGAGCGCAGAAGGATTACATACGAAGTATACCGGAACGATTCAATTGATCGTATCCGCCAGATAAAGGATCTGAATCTTTCTGAACGTAAACTTACGCAGAACCTGGAAGGTGTAGGGCAAATCCTGGATAACCTGGTGATCCGCGCCCCGATGGATGGACAGTTGTCGCGACCACAGTTGGATGCCGGACAGAACGTAACACCGGGTCAGCGTTTAGGTCAGGTAGATATAGTAGGAAGCTATAAAGTACGTGTGCCGATCGATGAATTGTATCTGCCGCGTATCACGACCGGGCTACACGCCACTACGTCTTTTAACAATAAAGACTACGAACTGGAGATCATGTATATATACCCGACCATTGAGAACGGGCGGTTCTTTGTAGACATGAATTTTATAGGGGAAGCACCCGGTGGTATACGCAGAGGACAGTCGCTGAGATTGCGTATCGAGTTAGGGCAGTCGTCTGAAGAATTACTGTTGCCGGTAGGCGGCTTCTACAAAGATACCGGTGGTAACTGGGTATTTGTAATGGAAGGAGAGAACAAGGCTGTGCGCAGAGATATTAAACTTGGCAGAAAGAATACGGAGAATTTTGAGGTGTTGGAAGGACTGAAGCCGGGAGATAAAGTTATAACATCTTCTTACGAAAACTTTGGCGACAGTGAAGTATTGCTGCTGGATTAATGTAACTTTTGAAAAGAAGAGAAGTATTATACCAGTATAGCAGAAATATAGAACTATAGTCTGATAGAAAACATCATATCTGAAAACCATAAATTGTACAACAAAATAAACCTGCCATGATCAAACTGAAAAATCTCGAGAAAGTCTACACGACAGAAGAAGTAGAAACAACAGCCTTGAACAGCATTAACCTTGAAATTAAAGAAGGTGAGTTTGTGGCCATCATGGGTCCTTCCGGTTGCGGAAAATCAACCCTGCTCAACATCCTCGGATTGCTCGATAATCCTTCTGGTGGAGAGTATCATTTTGGTGAACATGAAGTTGCCAAATATTCTGAGCGCCAGCGCGCACAACTTCGTAAAGGTTCTATAGGCTTCGTGTTCCAGAGCTTTAACCTGATCGATGAGCTTACTGTATTTGAAAATGTAGAGTTACCCCTGCTCTATATGAAAGTACCTGCAAGCGAACGCAAGCAACGTGTAGAAGAAGTACTCGAGCGCATGAACATCATGCACCGCAGAAATCACTTCCCGCAGCAGTTGTCGGGTGGTCAGCAACAACGTGTGGCCATCTCACGTGCTATCGTAGCAAAGCCAAGAGTAATTCTGGCCGATGAACCTACCGGTAACCTGGATTCTGCCAACGGTGAAGAAGTAATGAAGCTTCTTTCTCAATTGAATGAAGAAGGAACAACCATCGTAATGGTAACGCACTCACCGTATGATGCAAACTATGCACACCGCATTGTTAACCTCTTCGATGGTAAAGTAGTAACAGAAAACATCAAGGAGCATTTCCATATTTAATAGAGGAAGCTCTGGTGTAAATATACTGTAAAAGTAAAGGTGCGTCCGTTGATCATGGCAGACATGTAGACGGCGCATCCTTTCTGATCAGCCTGGCAATTCGCAGTGCCGGGCTTTTTTATTATATACTTTTTGATCTATAGGGGTGTACGTTGGTGAACATACCATTGTACAATTCCGTATGATATAGCACACCTAAAGCGCATTTATACTGTTTTTCAGCAATGGCATATTTATTGGCCGTTGGCATGCAACCTCAACCGCCTGATTGTAGTCTTATACTCAATTCGAAAAACCCTGTATACCCCATGATTAAAAATTACCTTCTCATCACGCTGCGCAGTATGATGAAGAACAAGCTCTTCATCTTTATTAATGTGTTTGGTTTAGCCATCGGTATAGGCTGTTGTATAGTAGCCTATTTCAATTATGAGTTTGATGTTGTGTTCAATGCTCACCATGTTAAGAGTGAAAAGATATACCGCATAAGTCAGCTTCGCGAGTTTGAAGGCACCGAAAAGCTATACGGTTATGCACCGCTGCCGATGGGACTGGCTGTAAAACAAAATATACCCGATGCAGAAAAAGTAACGCGACTGAACCGCTCGTGGTCTAATTTTAAAGTAGACGATAACCTGTTTCCCGGTGGTGTTGCGTACGTTGATCCTGACTTCTTCGATATATTTACCTTCGAGTTTATCAATGGCAATCCTGCCGATCTGAAAGACAAATCAAAAGTATTTTTGAGTGATGAACTGGCGAAGAAGCTGTTCGGCAGCACCGATGTTGTAGGCAAACAACTTACACAGGTACTCGGAACCGAGCTGAAGGAAATGACCGTAGGGGGTGTATTCAAGAAACAACCACCAAGCTCAAGCTTTTACTTTCAGTCGTACATGCACTTCGATAATTTTTACGATGATGCAGAAGATGTAAAAGAAGACGACTGGAAAAACTGGACTTCGTTGTTTGTATTGGTAAATGATGCCAGCCGACTCACAGCTATACATAAACAACTGCAAGGCTATAAAGAGAACAACAATAAAGTGCGCGAAGACTTTCTTGTAAAAGAGTTTGTGCTCGATCCATTTATAGGCATGGCTCAGCGCGATGATATAAATAATACATGGAGCGAAACCCGCGATGCCAACTCGCGCGCGGCTGTATATGCG
>NZ_DATCSD010000360.1:0-8964 GCF_036568665.1 Ohtaekwangia sp.
GCTGGTCTATTTACAAGTGCTAAAGATCAGTGGTAATTTATTAGGTGTTGATGGCTCTCCGCTGGTATATAATATTTTCAATGGTATAAATCGCGGCAGCTTTCATTCGGAGTTCAGCATTATCCGTATTCTCTTTTATATACTGCCGTCATTCTGGGCGTATGTTACCAATTCTATACTGGTAAGGTGTATAGGTTTTACAGGAATCTACCTGCTGGCAAGAGATTACTTTCCCGACAGCAGAAAAACAGCTGTCTTTGTTATTGGTATAGCATTCGCTTTGTTGCCCCTATATACTTTGTACGGTGTAAGCGTAATGGGTCAGCCCCTGTTGTTATGGGCCTTTCTTAATATAAAAGAGAAGCGCAGCGTTATGCTGAGTTTTATTCTGATAGTTCTGTATCCATTCTACGCGCACTTTGCCTTTGTAGGGCCCTTTATCCTGGCGGCTTTGGTGGTATATGGTATATATAGCCGGTTTATACTCAAAAGCGAAGTAAATATACTTTACTGGACGGGCATCGCAGCGTTACTGGTATTCTTTATAATAGCCAATATTAATATTATAGCCTCGTTCTTTTTAGGAACAAAACCCTCACATCGTGAAGACTGGACTAATGCAATACCAAGCTTCTCGCACATGGTTAAGCTTGCAGCCACTACCCTTATTCACGGTCAATATCATAGCGCCACCATCAATAGTATTCCCATTATTCTTCTGATAGTATATGCTGTTTGGAAGAAAGTTCCTGCATATCGCGATGCGCTGATGTTGCTGATAGCTATTATCGCTATTTCAGGTTTCTATGCTTTTTACGATGCAGTCTCCGTTCCGCTTCAGAAGAAATTTCATTTATTAACAACGTTCCAGTTCGATCGGTTTACTTTTTTGATTCCATTTCTTTTTACGCTGATCCTGTTGGTACTGAACCAGACCAATGCTATAAACAAGAATATACTATATACCGTTGTTGGCGTTAATTTTTTATTATCAGTATATAACAATGCCGAAGCCAAGATTAACTTTTCAAAACTGGTTGTTCCGGGCGCATCTAAACATCTTGTCACCTTCCGATCGTTTTATTCGGAGAAACTGTTTGACCAGGTTGGCCACTATATCAATAAACCAAAAAATGATTACCGGGTTGTCAGCCTGGGACTTCAACCCTGCATAGCACAATACAACGGATTTTATACACTGGATTCTTATCAGAACAATTACTCCATGGTTTATAAAAAAGATTTCAGGGAAGTGATTGCCGGAGAACTTGATAAGAACAGAGATTTAAAATATTACTTTGACCATTGGGGAAGCAGGTGTTACCTGTTTAGTGATGAACTTAAAAAAACGTGTTATTATGATTGTAGAAAGACCGCGAAGGTCAGTGTGAAGAATCTTTCGATTAATGTAGCGAAGCTGAGGCAGATGGGAGCTGAGTATATATTTTCTGCAGTTCCAATTGAAGGTGTTGATTCCGGTGAGTTGACACTGCAAAAAACTTTTGAGGATAACATATCCAGTTACAAAGTATATCTGTATAAACTATGATGAATGGTCAGCCGCAAATAAACATGCTTATACCGCTCTTCAATGAAGAAGAGGTATTTGAAGAATTAACCAGGAGGTTAACTGCCGTGATGGATAACTCCTACCTGTCAATCTCCGTCATTATGGTGGATGATGGCAGTCGTGATAATACATCCTTGTTAATGAAGAGAAAGTCGATGGAGGATCCCCGGTTTGTGTCGGTAATTCTCTCCCGGAATTTCGGGCACCAACTGGCGTTAACGGCTGGTCTGGCTCATGTAAATGCTACAGAAGCTGTATTTATACTGGATGGCGATTTGCAGGATCCTCCGGAATTACTCGAAGAATTTTACATATATCTGAAGCAGGGATACGATGTGATCTATGCTGTTAGAAAAAAGAGAAAAGAGATTTTTTTAAAACGCTGGGCCTATAAAGGATTTTATATGCTGATGAAATATATATCCTACTTCGAGATACCGCTTGACTCGGGCGACTTCTCGCTGGTAAGCCGCAGGGTGATTGATGAATTGAATCACATGAAAGAAGAAAGTCGTTTTCTGCGGGGCATGCGAAGCTGGATCGGGTATAAGCAAATCGGCGTACCCTACGATCGCCAGGAACGATACTCGGGTGGCTCTAAATATACCTTCAAACGTCTGCTATCGCTGGCGTATAATGGTATATTTAATTTCAGCGAGTTCCCGATCAAGTTTATATCGAATCTTGGGGTGATTACTGTTTTAATAAGCTTGATATACCTGGCTACTACATTGGTAAAGAAATTTGTTTATGGAGTAGTGCCCGAGGGATTTACCGGGTTAATCTTTGCTATAGTACTCTTTGGAGGTGTTCAACTGATGTCCATAGGTATATTAGGGGAGTATATCATTCGTATTTTCTTCCAGGTAAAGAACCGGCCTCTTTTTATTGTGAAAGAGATTATCAGAAAACCCGAACAGGAGCAAGAACCAGAACCCGTATTAAACGAACAGGATGGAGAAGCAGTATTATAAAGAATATTATGAGCTTGAGAGAAGTCACTGGTGGTTTAAAGCCAGGCTGGAGATACTCGAGCGACTTCTGCAGGAAAAGATACTCAGGAACGGAGCCAGGCCTCTCCGGATTTTAAATGCCGGTGTGGCAACAGGCGCTACTACAACAATGCTTCAGAAACATGGTGAAGTTATTTCACTGGAGTATGATAAAGACTGCTGTGAGTTTTTAAAGACCGTGGTAAATATGGAAGTGGTAAATGCATCCTTAACCGATTTACCTTTTGAAGACAGAAGCTTCGACCTGGTTTGTGCCTTTGATGTTATTGAGCATATAGAAGACGATAACCTGGCGGTAAGAGAAATAAGAAGAGTATTGAAAGACGATGGAACTATGTTCCTGACTGTTCCGGCTTTTATGTTTTTATGGAGTCATCACGATGACATCAACCATCACTACCGCAGATATACTATGAAAACACTGCGCAAGGTGCTGTTGGAAGAAAGTTTCCGCATTAACTTTGGCTCTTACTTCAACGCAGTGTTATTCCTGCCGATCTCTGCTATACGTTTACTATTGAAGTTGCTTCCCAAGCGTAAAGAATCCGGTGGCACAGGATCAGACTTCGAGTTGTTCAAGTCAAAGACCATTAACGATTTTTTCTATTGGATATTTAGAAACGAAGCATGGCCTTTACGCAAAGGAATTACGTTTCCCTTTGGTATTTCTCTGGTGGCAATAGCCAATAAAAGTTAGTGTAGATTTTTTACAGGTACGAATAGTCGGGTTCCCACAGAATTCACAGATCAACACAGAATCTGTTTTTATCTATATTTTCTGCGTATCTCTGCGAGATCTGCGGGAGACTAAATATACAAGATTAATTTCCCGCAGATCTCGCAGATTTACGCAGATATATACCTGATCTGACTCTGTGTATATCTGTGAAATCTGTGGGAAATATTAAGCGACATTACGCTGAGAGAGTTGCCGGAAGCGTGCAGGTGTATAGGATGTATTCTTCTTGAAGAACGTTACAAAATGCGATGGCGCATTGAACGAAAGCTGATATGAAATCTCTTTTACGCTAAGGTTCGTCTGCAATAGCATATCCTTGGCGAAGCGAATAAGATTTTCCTGTAAGAGCTCATGTGCAGTTTTACCGGTTACGCGTTTTACTACAGCATTCAGATAATTAGGATGAACCGATAACCGCGATGCATAATGTGCCACTGTGCGACTCGCCTGGTTATTCTCGCTCTCTTTGAAAAAAGTATCCAGCATAAATTTGAACTGACCCGCTATAGCAATATCATTCTGGTTGCCGGATTGAACAACCTCTTTAATAAACATGGCCGACCGGGTATATATACGTCTGATCTGCAGCATAAGCGTTTGCATATAGCTAACAATCATATCAAAGCGATCGCTGTGGTCGGAGTTATGCTCTTCACACATCTGTTCATATATACTTTGAAGCAATGCTACATCGCTGTATTCCAGTTCAAGCGGAATTGTATTTTCGAGGCGCAGAAATGGCACATCAAACATGAGTGACGCAAGGCCACGGTATTTTTCAAGAAACGATTCGGTAAAAGCGATGCAATATCCCATCTTACATAATGGCTTCTTTTGATCTGCCGCCACCACCTGGTAAGGAATTTTGAAATAAAGTAATGGCTTACCACCAGTCTCTAAATCTATATGGAGTGAGATTGCATATATACGGTGACGTATTGGCTCGTACTCTTTTTTATATACTATAGCAGAGTCAATGCGCCTTACATCAAAGTCATCGTACATGGGCGAAGGTCCGCCAATATGTTTACGATATGCACCCAGGGTATTTACTTCCAGCATGGTTGTATAGATTACTTCAATAAGTTTTCCTCAATTTCTTTTTTAAGTATATCGGTGATCACTTTCATCTGCTGTTGATTACCCATCGTGCGACTGATAAACGTGCCGCCCTCCAGCATGGCAAACGCTTTTATCGAAAATGTTTCGGCATCAAAGCGTTTCGAAAATTCTTTATCTGCTATACCTTGTGTGATCAGTTTTACAAAACGGTTCTCGGCAAATTTTATGGCCTCCCGCACACGCTGGCGCATCTGTGGATTGGTATCATCGGCTTCAATACCAAAGTTTAATATAGGGCACCCTCCAAGATCATGGCGCGCTACATCGCCATAAACATCCAGCAACGCAAAGAGTTTATCCTTCGCGGCAGTATGTTTGGAGAGTACTTCATCAATACGCCTGCGCCTGGTATCGCGCAGGTAGTCGAATACCTCCAGCGAGATTTCGTCTTTGCTTTCAAAGTTTCCATATACACCGCCTTTGGCCAAGTGTGTGGCCTCCATAATGTCGGTGATGGATGTACCGGCCATGCCCTTCTTGTTGATAAGAGGAGCGGCCTTCTCAATTATATGTTGACGTGTACGCTCTGATTTTGTCATATACCAATATACGTAAAATTGGACCGATCGGTTCATTTCGGACGACAATTTGGTAAAAAATTGAACCGAACGGTTTTGGAGAGATGACAGACGGTTGATCTGTTATCGGTTAACGGTTAATTGTTAATAGAGGAGCGATGCGAAAGGAGAAGGCTTAATGATGGAGTACTAACAATTGAAAGTCGATAATAGAACGCTGTTTATCGGCTGGTTAACTCCTTTATTCTTGTTTCAATATACTCGGCTTTGTTCTTTTTCACTTGCTTCATCATGGCCTTGCGCTCTTCGGGTATGGTATAGTATTTCTCGGCCCATACGTTTATTTCCACAATGATTGGGAGCAGGTCAATTCCTTTGCGGGTTAATTTATACAGCACTTTTGCTTTGCTGTCGGGATGATCGAGCTTTTCAATCAATCCGTTTTCTTCCAGCGTTTGTAATCGTGCTGCGAGTATATTGGTAGCAATCCCTTCTTTCGATTTCAGAAAGTCGCCATACGTGCGTTCTTTCGCAAACATCAGGTCTCGGATAATCAGCAGAGACCACTTGTCTCCCCATATATCCAATGAACAACTGATAGGGCAATCTGATCTTTTCCTGGTCGCGCTCATAAAAATGATTTTAAATTACTTGCAATTTGCAAGTTGTTTGTAATTTTGTGCTTGCAATTTGAAAGTAAAATTATGGAACGATCAGAAATAAAGCAACCTGTAGCAGTACCCTGACGTGCTGCAGCATGCTGCTGCCGTCAATGATTCTCACCCACAGAATAAAACATCTATACTACTTACCATCTAAAAAGTGAAAAGGATCATTCTCATCATTACTGTAATTGCTGCGGCAATTATGGAGCTTATCGACACATCGATTGTAAATGTAGCGCTCAACTATATGAGCGGAAACCTGGGGGCCACGCTGGAAGATACCTCGTGGGTTGTTACTGCGTATGGCATTGCCAATGTTATCATTATACCCATGACGAGCTTTCTCGTCAATAATTTAGGGCGAAGAAATTACTACATCGGTTCTATCCTGATGTTTACGCTCTGCTCTTTTATGTGTGGTAATTCCGGTAACATTTGGGAGTTGGTGGCTTTTCGTTTTCTGCAAGGTATAGGAGGTGGCGCCTTGCTGTCGGTATCGGCTATGGTGGTATATGAGTCATTCCCGAAGGAGAAACAAAATGTAGCGAGCGCTTTATTTGGCATAGGTGTTTTTATAGGCCCTACGATTGGGCCTACATTGGGTGGATATATAACGGAGCATTTTTCATGGCCGTGGATATTTTACATTAATATTCCGATCGGTATACTGACCGCTATTTCGTGTTACTCTTTGTTGCAGGAATCTCCCACCAGGCAAAAAGTTGAATCGATCGACTGGTGGGGAATTATATTCCTCATTATTGGAGTCGGCTCACTTCAAACAGTATTGGAGCGTGGTGAAACGGATGACTGGTTTGAGGCAAGGTATATTATTGTATTAACGGTATCGGCCGTGTTTGCACTTATACTGTTTGTTTATAGAGAACTTACCACGGAGCACCCGGTGGTGAAGTTATCGGTACTCAAGTACCCGTCTTTAAGTATTTCGGCTATACTTACGTTTGTTACCGGTATAGGTATGTTCACATCTATTTATCTTACGCCTATATTAACGCAGCGCTTTCTGGGTTTCAGTCCTACGCAGGCAGGATTGATTTTATTACCAGGTTCTATTATAGCCGTGGTAGCACTCATCTTTACCGGTAAATTATTGCAGAAAGGTGTACCATCAGCGTTGATTGTATTGCTGGGCTTTTTGTGTTTTATATACTTCAACTGGTCGATGGCACAGTCGAACCTGCAGGTATCTTTTGCATCTATATCTATCAATTTAATATTCAGGGCGGTGGGTATGGCTTTGCTCACGGTGCCCCTGGCAACACTCGCGGTATCGGCACTCGAACCGGGTGACATGCAGCAGGGCGCTGCTATCAATAACATGATGCGACAACTCGGTGGGTCTTTTGGAATTTCGATTCTCAACACATACGTTACTCGCAGCGTGGCTACGCACCGCGTAGACCTGATCTCCAATATTCGGTACGACAATTCGCTTGCCATGGAACGATTGCAAGACTATACTTCTCTGTTTGTAAGTAAAGGCGCCACGCTATACGATGCGCAGCAGAAAGCCCTGGCGCTAATGGAAAAATCGGTAGTAAAGCAATCTATGTTTGTGAGCTACCTGGATGGCTACCTGTTTATTGGTTCGTTGTTCCTGTTAGCCATGCCGTTGCTGTTATTCTTTTTACGCAAGGGTAAAGGCAAGAAGGTTGTTGCTGTTCAGGTGGATCATTAGAGGGTATATATAGTCGGCTTTTCTTCGACATCATTTACGAAATGACTGCGCTCTAACCCATTCCTTTTCCATCTCTGCTATACAAGCCTTTTGTTTCTGTATCCAGTTGATCGCATAACGCAAAGAGGTTAGCGAGATCATCCAGGTATATATGAAAATCGGTAGGGAGAAAGTCGTGTTTGTTTAGCAGATACTCCATCAGCAATGTTCGCACTGCGCGACTGAGCCGCTCTGGTGGCGTGCGCTTCAGAAATACTTTCAGTGCTTCTTCAATTTTAGGAGGGAGAGGTTTATCAAGGTTGAATTCTGTCGACATACATCGGATATTTCTATACAAAAAAAATATTCTAACATCGTAAATATATCAAAAGGTGATTATTACGGAAATTAATTTCTTAAATATTATTATATATTTCTTAAATACAGAAATATACGCTTAAAATAGGGCATTCTCTCGTTTTATATATTGCCACTAAGTGCTGTATAGCACTATTAAGATGGCAAAAAAGAGAATACTCAATAGAATAAAGGGTGCCCTTGCAGACAAAGGGAAAACCAATTTATGGTTAGCGGAGAAGCTTGATAAAGATAAATCCACTATATCTAAGTGGTGTACGAATGATCAGCAGCCTACATTAGAGACGTTGTTTGATATAGCGGATGTTTTAGGTATTGATGTAAAAGACTTGCTTGTTTCTAATAAATGATAAATGCATAACTGTTTAAGTGAGGTATGAATGAAGAGGATGCTAACAATGAGTTTTATTGAAAATTTGAAGCACATCCTCGGGAATTGATCACTTCGATATTGACTTTTTGAAGTGTAAGTAATTGTTGTGGCTAAAAGAAGAATATTTAACCGGATAAAAGCTGTATTAGCAGAAAAGGGCAAGACTAATATTTGGCTTGCCGAGAAGGTTGATGTGAACAAAACTACGGTTTCAAAATGGTGCACGAATAGCACTCAGCCTACCATGGAATCGCTCTTTGATATTGCCGATGCATTGAATGTTGATGTGAGAGATCTTCTTGTGTCAAACAAATAGTTTAGAATGTATGATTGAAGAGAAATACCTCGTGGCCGACTTCGGCCGACAGTCCGACTTTTATCTATACCTTTTCAAGTATAGTTTACAACTCCAGCATCTCCTTATACATCGCAGCAGCCGATTCTATATTCTGAAACAGGCTAATCACGAGAGCATCTTTTCATAGAGCAAGGAACGGAAGGATCAAAACAGAGCGACTCATTCTCAATTGTATATAATCTTGTTATCATAGCGCTAGCATCTCCTTACACCATTCTTCTGCAGACTCTATATCACTAAAGAGTTGTATGATGAGAGCATCTTGCCTTCTTTCATGCTCTTCTATAAATTCTTCCACATTTATAGCAGCAAAGGTGCTTTCGGGTACTACCAATGCGCAGTACTGAAGACCATGGGTATAGGCGTTGGTGTTCCAGTATTCGTTGGCCCATGTTACATCTTCGTCAGTAAAAATTTCGGATCTTCTCAAATCACTGATCCACGCTACCTTTCCGTGCTCTTTTGTTTTTTGTGCTATCTGCTCAAGTCCGCACTCACCTTGCTTTCTAAACTCTTTGGATGGTACAAAGCCTATATAGGTTGCAATGAA
>NZ_DATCSD010000361.1:0-5930 GCF_036568665.1 Ohtaekwangia sp.
TGTGCTTTAAGCTTTCGCTTTTTATAAAAGATAACCGATACATTTTACCACTCGTATCCGTTCATTATGTAGTTATCGTTTCATTCTGCATCTTCGCTTATACTGTTTTCTATATTCTTGTATTATGAGACCCCAGGAATCCGTCACCTTTAATGCACAGCAGGTTCAGCAGTTGAAGAAACTGGTGATGCAGCGCGAAGGGCTAACGCTGGAGTTCAAACGCAAAGCAGCATTTCCGGAAAAGATCGTTCGCGAGATGATTGCATTCGCCAATACAAAGGGAGGTATATTATTGGTGGGCATTGGCGATGACCTGACTATACCCGGACTAAAGCATCCGGAAGATGATTCGCATGTTATTAAACAGGCGTTGAAGAAATGTAAACCTGCGCTGAAATATACCGAGACATATATACCCATTGGTAATGCCCGCACCGTTATACAATATGAAATTGCCGAGAGTACAAACAAGCCACATTATCTTTTAACCGATACCGAAACGAAAGAGTCCTTTGTACGTGTGGAGGACAAGAGTATAAAAGCAAGTCGTGAAGTACGCGAGATCGCCAAACGCTCGCAGCACAAAAAAGATATACGCTTTAATTACGGAGAGCATGAACACCTGCTCATGAAATACCTGGATGTTAACAATACGATCACATTAAAGAAATTTACCGAGATCAGCGGACTCAAGAAATTCTATGCTTCAAAGAAATTGATCTTGCTGGTGTTGGCAGATGTACTTAGAGTTTCTCCCAATGAGCGAGGTGATATTTACTCACTGGCATTCCGGTCAGGTGAAAGTAGCTTACATCGAAACGGGTCGTAAAGTTATAAAAAAAGTTTTCTACTTCGCATATTCTCAAATCATAACCTTTTCTTTAGCTTTCATTCAATTCGTCATGCAACGCACTCGTACCAGGTGATGACTGCGGCATACGATATAGGTGTCAATGAAACAATATGTTTACCGACACGACACATCAAACTATTTGAAAAGTCTTACGAACATTTTTGCATGCAAGATCCTTTAAAGGAAAGAATTGATCATCCAAATTTCCGTTCAAGACCCCACCCTAATGTTCTTTGTGAAGCATGGCTAAACTCAAGAAGGAGAAGAAGATCTTCGTACTCGACACGTCTGTCATTATTTATGAACACAACTCCATCCTCAACTTCGATGAACACGATGTAGGTATACCGATAACGGTACTCGAAGAGCTTGATAATTTCAAGAAAGGCAACGACACTAAAAATTTCGAAGCGCGTGAATTTATCCGGCTTATCGATAAGCTTGCCAAAGACCGCATGCTGCAGGAGTGGAATCCTATAAACGGCAAAGGCAAGGGCAACTTTAAAGTATTGATGGACACCAACAGTGCAGTGGATGCAAACAAAGTGTTCAATGAAGTAAAGGCAGATCACCGTATACTCAACGCTGCATTACAATTGCAGAAAGAAGAGAAAGGCAAGCGCGTGATCCTGGTATCTAAAGATGTGAACCTTCGCCTGAAGGCAAAATCGTTAGGACTACAGGCGGAAGATTATACTACGGGCAAAGTTCAGAATATATCTTCACTCTATACCGGTAGAACGGTGATTGAAGATATAGACTCCGATCTCATAAACCTGCTGTACGAAAAAGGATATTGCCAACCAGGAGAACTTCTGGGTAAACTCAATCCAACCAAGAACCACTACTATATATTGAAGAGCGGCAAGAAATCTGCACTGGCTTATTTCAATCCGTTCAACGGTATGCTGGAGCATGTAGAGAAGCGGGCCGTGTACGGCGTAAAACCGCGCAATGCCGAACAGACCTTTGCTATACATGCAGCGCTCAAGCCCGATATAAAACTTGTGTCTATACAGGGCGTAGCAGGTACTGGTAAAACATTGCTGGCACTGGCGGCTGCACTTGAACAGAAACGCGAGTACAAGCAGATATACCTGGCAAGACCCATCGTTCCGCTGAGCAATAAAGATATAGGGTATCTTCCGGGAGATATAAAATCAAAAGTGAATCCCTATATGGAGCCGCTGTGGGATAACCTGAAGTTTATCCAGAATCAATATAGCGAAACCGATAAGGAGTATTCCAAGATAACGGAGATGGTGGCACAGGAGAAACTGGTAATTACACCGCTCGCCTATATACGTGGAAGAAGCTTATCGAACATCTGCTTTATTGTGGATGAAGCGCAGAACCTCACGCCTCATGAAGTAAAGACGATTATTACACGCGCGGGAGAAAATACCAAGATCATCTTTACCGGAGATATATACCAGATTGATACGCCATACCTGGATTCACAAAGTAACGGACTGTCTACGCTCATCGATCGCTTACAGGATCATGAGCTATATGCCCATATTACATTGGAAAAAGGAGAACGGTCTGAACTGGCAAACCTGGCGAATGAATTAATGTGATCTGACAGAACATTCTCCCGATTTTATCATTTTCAGAAGATTTTCTTCCCATTATTAGACATCCACCAAACGAAAGCCTTGAATCTACAACGATTTCGAGGCTTTTATATTTTGGCTTATTATTGGAAGAAGTATTACAAAACCATAAAAGTGTTTTTATGATACTTCGATTTATTTTCAGGCAGATGTCTCTTCAAAAACAAGCTAGTTACCTCAAGAAAAAAGGGATCATGTTAGGCACGCGCCTGAAGAACGGACGCAAAGTACACATCTATATGTTGCGTGACCTGTTTGTTGAAGTCTTATATAGGAATGACAACGCAAATGATGAAGCGGAGCAATTGAATATGCTTCGTGGATTGAATAATCTGAACGATTACCTCGAGAAAGAATTTAAGGCCAGCTTTTAACTGGCCTTTATTTTTTGTTGTGTCTTATTTCTTACCAAGAGCTTTCAGCATGGTTTCACCGATCTCTGCAGGTGACTCCACTACATGAATACCGCACTCGCGCATAACACTCATCTTCGCAGCAGCTGTATCGTCAGCACCACCAATAATAGCACCTGCGTGGCCCATTCTTCTACCGGGAGGCGCTGTCTGACCTGCTATGAATCCTACTACCGGTTTTTTATTTCCGCTCTCTTTGATCCAACGCGCAGCAACAGGCTCATAGTTACCTCCGATCTCACCGATCATTACGATCGCATCCGTTTCAGGATCGTTCATCAGTAATTCAACAGCATCTTTGGTTGGTGTTCCGATGATCGGGTCACCACCTATACCAATCGCGGTTGATACACCAAGACCTGCTTTCACGATTTGATCAGCAGCTTCGTATGTAAGTGTTCCTGATTTTGAAACAATACCTATACGGCCTTTTTTAAACACGAAGCCTGGCATGATACCTACTTTCGCTTCGCCTGGCGTAATAACACCCGGGCAGTTCGGGCCAATCAGTGTAACACCTTTATCCTTGATATATTTCTTGGCCATCATCATATCCTTTACCGGTATACCTTCGGTAATGGCGATAACAACTTTGATACCTGCATCAGCAGCTTCCATGATCGCGTCTGCAGCAAAAGCCGGAGGTACGAAAATGATAGAAACATCTGCTCCTGTTTTATCAACAGCATCTTTCACGGTGTTAAATACTGGTCGCCCCAAGTGTTCTGTTCCGCCTTTTGCCGGAGTAACTCCGCCCACCACATTGGTTCCGTATTCAATCATCTGTCCGGCATGGAAAGTACCTTCCGAGCCCGTGAACCCCTGAACAATGATCCTTGAATTTTTATTTACCAGTACACTCATGACTTGATTTTTAAGCAGCACAAAAATAGGAGAATAAAGCATTCGTCCAAGAGGAATAAAATACAAAAGGCTGCCTCCCGACAGCCTTTCAAGGTATATTATTTAGTATTTAACGGCTTGTCTTTTAATCTATTGCGGATCAAAAAGTCGTTATAGGCTTCTTTAAACATGGGCACATCCGGTGCAAGTTTAATCGCTTCCTGGTAGGCGGTGATCGCATCGATCAGCAATGAGTTCTGCTCGTAGAAACCAGCCAGCACCAATTTATTGAGTGCTGTTTCTTCCTGCGTCTGTGCAGCAATCTCGTTCAGCGAACTCTTGATGCGAGCCTTGTCTGCTTTCGACAAACGTTTCAGGGTATATGGTTCGGATATCTTATTCGGGTCTGCCTTCGACTGTACTGTTACCAGTATATTGTCTTCATTCGCGAAATTCGGGTCCGCCAGATTGATACGTATACTATTCTCACTCGTCTGCATGGAAGCAAGCTCCTCTTCAAACAAACTCTTGAACTTTACTATATATGGACCAGGAATTTTCTCTGCATCCCAATTCCAGTTAATGATGATCTCATCGTTATAGATGGTAGGGTTCTGTGTAGCGACTGGTAAATATAGCGGTATAATAGAACCACGATGTACCGCTCCGGTAGCTTGCATACTGTTACCCTTCTGTGTATTCGAGCTAAGTATAAAGTCGGTATATTTATTCAATACACTCGAGCCTCCACTTACCTTCGCTGCCAGGTCTGACACTTTATATTTACCAGCCTGTTTTACTTCCAGCGGTTTACCACTTACGTGTACCAAACCTACATACGAATTTTCGGCAACCTTTAATTCATCTACCGCTTTCAGGCTCGAACCAACTTTTATAGTCTGCCAATTCGCACCACTCTTCACTTCATTTTTACCTTTGTTTACCAGAACCTTGAAGGCAACGTCCTGGGCCGTAACTGCCTGAGCAAATCCGATTAAAATACCGACTACAAGCGCCAACTTAGTTTTCATGACATTAATACGATTAAGGGTTTGTCTATATCAAAATTAGAACATCTTTATTGAATATTCTGCATACAACGAAAAAGCCGCTTATAAGGCGGCTTCTTCTCGTTATTTTTTAATGAAATCTTAGCGTTTCATACCATTTCGTATCAGGAAGTCATCGTAAGCTTCTTTGTATGAAGCTACATCCGGAGCCAGTTTTATAGCATCTTCATACGCGGCAACAGCATCAATATACAGGTGGTTCTCTTCATAGAAGCCAGCCAGTATAAATTTATTCAGTGCAGTTTGTTCAGCTACTTCACCCTGAATTTGTCCTAACGATACTTTGATCTTTTCGCGTTGTGCAGGAGCCAGTCTTTTAATCAATCGCTCGGCAGATTTTTTATTCGGATCAGCTTTGGCACTTACCTGAACAAGTATAGCATTTTCAGAAGCATACTTCGCATCACTCAGATCAATGTGCAGCAACGACTCAGGAGTTTCAATCTTTGAAAGTTCTTCACCAAACATATTGTTGATCACTACTACATACGGTCCTTCAACTTTATTAGCATCCCATGAAATAACAATCGCGTTGTTATATACATCTGCATGCTGATTTTCAGGAAGCATAATTTGTATAGGGGCTGCCTCTCCGCGGTGTACCGCTCCTGTAGCGCTCAGTCTGTTTTTCTTGGCTTCAGCAGAATTGCTGCTCAGAATAAAATCCGTGTATTTGCTCAACACATTAGAACCTCCGCTGATCTTGGCCGCCAGATCGGCTACTTTATAGTTACCGGCTTGTTTCAACTCAATAGGTTTACCGGTAGCGTGCACGAGTCCTATATATGAGTTATCGGAGAGTTTAAGTTCATCGCCAGATTTTAAAGAGGCACCGGTTTTTATAGGTTGCCAGGCATCTCCTATTTTCAATTCATTGCTTCCTTTATTTACCAATACTTTGAAAGCGTAATCCTGGGCAGCGGCAGAGAAGACTACCAGGAACAATAGAGAGAGGACGGATAGAATTTTGGTTTTCATAATGGCATTCACGTAAAACGTAAAATTAGTGGGTTTGTCGTTAATACTACTGGTTACCCTTAGGTAATCTTTTCAGTACATTTAGCCAAAGTCGTGCCGCTCCTGGCCTCAAAACGTTAAAATAAAACTCAAAACACGGTCCTACGGCTGCAATGGT
>NZ_DATCSD010000362.1:0-11896 GCF_036568665.1 Ohtaekwangia sp.
GTTCGCTATAGCCTGAACGATTACTCATCCATCAAATTCTCTTACGACAAAACCTACCAGTATATGCACATGGCTCCATTGTCGTCAGTATCATTGCCGTTAGATGTATGGGTGCCTAGCTCCTCCATTATAAAACCTCAATACGCACATCAATGGTCGGCCGGATACTTCCGGAATTTTATGGATCACAAAATTGAAACATCTGTAGTGCTATATTACAAGAACATGTATAACCAGCTGGAGTATCGCGAAGGTGTAATTATTGGCTATAGCAAAGGCTTTAACTTCGATGATAACTTTGTATTTGGTAAAGGTACTTCGTATGGCAGCGAGTTTCTCATTAAGAAAACCAGCGGGCGACTGAACGGCCAACTGGCCTATACGCTTTCTAAAACAATGCGCACGTTTGATGCGCTGAACAAAGGCAAGGCATTTCCTGCCAAGTACGACAGGCTACATGATCTTTCTATCATGGCTAACTTTCGCTACAATCCCAAGTGGACATTCTCATGTGTATTTGTATATGCTACCGGCAATGCGCTCAATCTTCCTGTAGCACGATATGTTATACAGGGAAATATAGTAAATGAGTATGGCGACCGAAATTCATTTCGCATGCCCGCCTACCACCGGCTGGATGTTTCCGTTACGCATACACTCCATAAATCCGAACAATATGAGTCATTCCTGATACTATCGATCTATAATTTATACAGTCGAAAGAATCCATACTATGTATACTTTGAAACAGAAGGTAATCTGCAAGAGTATGAATTGCGCACGAGTATAAAGCAAGTATCGCTGTTCCCGATCATTCCGGCTATAACGTATCGCGTAAAATTTTAAGAAGATGAAGCAACTGATCCTGATCATCATAACCGGTATATGCATCGCTTCAGCATGCACACCTGAGTCAGACCTGGACGCTATAGCCTATACACCCAAGCTGGTGATTGATGGCTCGATTGAAGACAACGGTTTTGCCCGTGTAGTGCTGAGCTATAGCTCTTCATATTTTGAAAATATAGATTCCGCTTCCATACGCAAGCTGCTCGTTACAACAGCCAAGGTAGTGGTAAGCGATGGTGAGCAGGAAGAGATACTCACCCTGAAACGAGATGAAACAGCTTTTCCGCCTTATGTTTATCAAAGTACATCGTTAAAAGGTAAAGCAGGGAAAACTTACAAACTTACTATTACACTAAAAGGCGAGACCTATACTGCGACTACATCTATACCTCCGCCAGCCGCACTCGACAGGGTGTGGTTTGAACTGGCCCCCGGAAAAGATTCAGTGGGATATGTATATGGCACACTCACAGACGATCCTGCCGTAGATAATTACTACCGCGTATTTACCCTGCGAAAAAATATAGACGACCGATTTATACCGGTATATCTCTCCGCCATCGGAGATCAATATTTCAATGGCAAGAAATTTACATTTACTATTCTGCGCGGACCAGAGAACTTCACCAACATTACCGATGACTTATACTTTACCTTAGGCGATACTATACGCGTTAAATTGTGCACGATGGATAAGGCACACTTTGATTTCTGGCGAACCGTTGAACGAGAACTATATGTAGTGGGGAATCCCTTTGCTTCGTCAGGGAATGAAATTATCTCCAATATAGATAACAAGAAAGCGCTGGGCGTGTGGGGAGGTTACGGTGTTTCATATTACCAGCTCGTAGCGAAAGAGTAACTATATATATACTACTGAGCACGCTGCAGCATACGATTATTAACTGCGCGAACAGATTCAATTTCACTTTTAACAATGTCGTCCAAAATCTGCATAGCTCTGGCATGCCTTAACCAATATTGCCTTTTACTTGCAGTGATTTTTGTTTTCCTTACAGAAGATTTTTTCTTTCTGACAACTGCTTTCTCTGTCTTCATAAACTCTAAATTAAAACTTTTTCACGTTTCCTGAACAGCCCTGCCGGATTTTTACCGAGAATATCGGTGCAATAAAATGATTCGTTCTTTGAAACATCCGTATTAATGATTCCGTAGGAGTCTATATAGTAAGGCTGGCGGTTCTTTAGCATAAAATACGTTAACGAGGGATTACTACCATATACATCAAAGATTAATGACAACGGAACATACCGCTTTGTTTCATGAAATCGCTTAAGAGCTCTAACGGTTGATTTTTCCTTTGGCAAATATACCAGTGACAAATGCACTTTGTAGCCAGCATTTTTCAAACCTTCACAGTAAGGAATTATATCATCAGGGTCTGCTCCTATTTTGGGGATTATTAAGTTATACTTTTGATGTCTAGCTTTATAATATAGTGATGAAAAACCGGTTTGTTCTTCGTCACCAAAAATTATCAATGAAGATTCCGTATTAACCAGCGATGCTCCCCATGGATGTTTTGAGTATTCCGGCAATTTTCGCTTGGCAAATCAGTATCCAAAATTATAGCTCCATACTTCTCCGCGATTCGTTTTGCTACTGATGACTTTCCGGAAGCCGGAAGTCCAATCAAAATAAAAGCTTGCCTTGAGCGCTTCACTTTGGTAGGTAAACCTCCTCCTTTTCCTAGCGAAATACGATCATCATTTGATAATAATCTTTTTGTGAAGAGCTCATCTACAATCCGCTTACGCAAAGTCAATCTTTTTTCGTCTGTTGCGTAATTCCTGTCCCTAAATTTCCTTATTGTGGATGTCGGATTCTCCAAACCATCCATTACCCCTTTTTCACTATTTATTATATGGTAGGCTATATCCGGATAGTCATCAACATCAATACCTAAAGATATAGTAAGGAATTGCTCTACTTGCTCCTGATCTCTTAGTAATCTCGCAAAACTATTGCTCATAACGGCATATATACTACACAATGATACTTGCTAATATATACATTCCTGAAAACAAAAAAAGCTGCGGGATTTCTCCTGCAGCTCTCTTGCATATTCAAACTTCACTTTTTAATCGTTGCCTAGGTCTTCGATGAATGCACTGAGTTCATCCTGTATATCTTCAAAACCTGTTTCGGTATACGTAGCCAGATCTGATTTAGTATTGTCAGCAAACACGATACGAACTTCGAGGTTCTCTCTTGTCTCTGTTACATCCGGGCAATCGTATGGATATCCCCACTGATCGAACTTGCACTGATCGCTTCCGTAATCAGGATAAGTGATTGATTCAGTAGTCACATAGAATTCACTGTCAGCAATTTTCTTCTTAGAGTCAGCATAGAACACGATCAACTTATAGTTAGCATTCCAGGCTGCAGCTTGTTCAGCTTTTGTTTTAGCAGCATCCAGTGCTTTTACGAGCTCAGGTGTATTTACTTCACCAGAGAATTTGATATTCAAGATCTGGAAGTAAGCACTTCCTGTTTCGAATACATCTTCAGGACCACCGCTGTTTTCGATGTTACCTGAATTAAAGTTACCCGTTGCACGCGCACCGAATGCGAACAGATTCTTGCCATCTTGTGTCAGGCCATAGTCTACAGAAGCTTTTGTTGTAGTGTTCTCAACATCGTATGAGAACTTGTAGTTATCGATCGTAATAGAAGTCGATACGTTAGTAGGCTCTCCGTTAGAATCGTATGCTGCTGAGAAAGAGTATTCCATCTTCTTTGTTCCATCTATCGTAAGATCAGCTTTCAACGCTGTAGGATAGTCACCGGTATAGCTATCGCCACCGATGTTGCTGGTAATCTGCGTACCTTTATAATCATACACAGAATATTCAGCATTGTTGGTTGTTCCATTTTCAGTAGAAGGGAAACGGAAAACAATCTTGCTGCCGGTTTGTGTATATGTCCATGTGTCGTTTGCTTTGCTATAGGTATATATACCCAGCAATGACTCATACTCTTCCTGGAAAGACGTAAAATCGCCAGCTTCTACGCGCATGTTAGACAATGCATCGGCAACAGAAGTTTTATCGTTACCCAAAGAAGCCAATATAGTAAGCAGGTTAACACCTTGTGTATTGCTTACGCGGCCGTTAGAAAGATTATCCGGCAGTGTGCTGCCATCGAGATGTTTGCTGAATGCGATAGAAGTTTGTATTCCGCTTGTGTTCTTCAGCGAAGTAACACTCTTTACAAGAGAAATACCGTTGTCTTCGAGGTTAGCCTTGTTCTGCTCCACAGTCAGGTCGCTGTACTCTGTCGGGAACTCAGGTTCGTTGGTGTTGTTGGTTTCTTCGTCATCTTTTCCGCAGGATACTGCTAAAATTCCTGACAGGATTAATGCGCTAAACTTTAGATAGTTTTTGATCATAACGTTGGTTAGATTTTTTACAAGTATAAGCAGTGGAAGTTTACTGACAGGAATCACCATTAGTTGTTTCACCAACCCTATGTGTAAGAAAAACCTCGGGCTGAACTATTCATCTCTCACAACAAGCTTACGTAGATTTCCTTACAAGTCCGGAAGTGGAACTACCCTGTTTTGTATGATCAAAACGTCCTGTTATCGACAGATATTAACCGGTGAGCTATTCATTTTTGTCATTTTACAACGGATACATTACACGCGTTTGACGACTTTACCAAACGCAGGTTGCTCATGAACTTTCCAGGATGTTTTACCGGCTGGTAACGTATTGATAGATCTTTTCTGATACAGAAGCCATTGCTGCAATAGCTGCTTTATCATCTTTAGCATCCTTGGATAACAGCACCAAAACATATTTGCGATCATCCGGCAGAAAAATAATTCCTGAATCGTGATTAACCCCAACTATATTACCCGTTTTGTGTGCAACCCTAACGGTAGGCGGCAATTTAGCGGGAATGATCTCGTTGAACTTTTGCTCCAACAGTATATCTGTCATAATGCGGGATGCCTCCGGATTTACCGCTTCGCCCTTCGCTATCTTTTCAAAGATCACCATTAGGTCGTATGCGGTTGTTGTGTTATTCAATCCTTTCTCAAAAGCTTTCTCATCTTCTACACCGCGCAACACCTGAATATCTTTTGCGCCTAACGCACGCATAGTGCTTGTAACATTCCTTGCATCTACCAGTTCAATGATCATGTTCGTTGCCAGGTTGCTGCTGGTAATAATCATATCGTAGGCCAATGAAGAGATAGAACGTTTCTCCCCTATATGATTATAGAGTTCCTGTTCACTGTCTTCTTTCTGATTAAGTGTATAGCTGCTGCTGTCTACTATACTTTTAAACTCATTGTGTATAATGAGCGAATCCGTAAACGAAAATTTACCAGCCACTACTTGTTTACATACTTCAATAAGCACCGGAGTCTTCATAGTACTCGCAGCATGAAAAGTTTCATGTTCGTTGATGTATATCTCTTCGCCTGTGGATAGGTCTTTGAAGGCAACAGCAAAAACAGCTTGTTGTTCTTGCAAGGTTTCTGTGATAGACTTGGTAAGTTTTTCTTTTTTCGTCATCGGTTTGCAGGAGAAAAGTACGATGATGAGATATACTATCGGACGGGGTATACGCATGTGTGAGAGTTTCGACTGAATCTATACCCGAAGATAGAACAAAAGATGATATAGTATAGAAACAACAAAGGCCTCCTTGTGGAAGCCTTTGTATATTGAAACTGATTATAGCTGTAAATCTTTACTATTACTTGGTAGCATCAAAACGTTTTGCTACTTCGCTCCAGTTAACCACATTCCAGAATGCAGCTATATAGTCTGGTCTGCGGTTTTGATAGTGCAGGTAATAAGCATGTTCCCATACATCAAGACCCAGTATAGGTGTACCTTTTACTTCGGCAACATCCATTAATGGATTGTCCTGGTTAGGCGTTGATGTGATCTGAAGTTTTTTGCTTCCGTCAACAATCAGCCATGCCCAGCCTGAACCGAAACGACTTGTAGCAGCAGCAGCAAATTTAGTTTTAAACTCATCAAAGTTACCGAAAGTAGCATTGATAGCATCCCCCAATGCACCAGTGGGAGCACCACCTGCATTCGGACCAAGAATTGTCCAGAACAGACTGTGGTTATAGTGACCACCACCGTTGTTGCGCACAGCTACCGGATACTTGGAGATATTTTTATTGATCTCTTCAAGGCTAAGTTTCTCTGCATCGGTACCGGCAATAGCATTGTTAAGATTTGTTACATAGGCGTTATGATGCTTGCCGTGGTGTATCTCCATTGTCTTTGCATCAATATGTGGTTCAAGAGCATTGGCTGCATACGGCAGCGCGGGCAATGTAAAAGCCATAATACTTAGTTTAATAGGTTGAACATTTTTTGTAAGAAGTCAAATATACAACCATAACCTTGCCCGGAAAATTTCATCAGCGTTATGATTATACGAATTTATTTGTGCTGTTCTCAGAATGGCAGATCGTCTGACGGACTGTTATCCGCATAGAACGGCTCATCGCCAGGAGGTGGTGCACTGCTGCCGCTACCTTTGCTGCTACCTCCGCTCTTCTCTAACTTCCAGGCTCTTGCCTCAGTATACCAACGACCGTTATACTCACGGCTTTCCAGATCAACTGACACGGAAACTTCATCGCCAACGGATAAATTATACTGATCTACTTTATCGCCCCAGGCCGACAGGCATACTTTTTTAGGATATTGACTCTGCGTCTCGATAATAAACTCCTGTTTTTTCCACGGGCCTTTTTTGCCCTGACCAGTTTGCAACTGCAACAACTGAATTACTCTTCCTTTTATTTCCATGTGACTAATTAATTTCTGATCCGTTTAAAAAAGTCGTTAATCAACTTCTTGCACTCATCGGCTTTTATACCCTTTACTACTTCTGTTTTCGGATGCAGCAATGGTGTACTTACCAGACTATATCCGCGCTGTATATCCGATGCTCCATATACCAGCTTCTGCAACTGCGTCCAGTGTAATGCTCCGGCACACATCACGCACGGCTCAAGCGTAACATATAGCGTACACTCGCTCAGGTATTTTGATCCGAGATAATTAGCGGCTGCCGTTACTGCCAGCATCTCTGCATGCGCTGTAGCATCTGTTAGTTTCTCGGTTTGATTATGTGCCCGGGCAATGATCCGATTATTACAAACCGCCACGGCTCCTACCGGAACTTCCCCTATATCAAATGCTTTCGCAGCTTCTTTCAAAGCTTCGCGCATAAAGTATTCATCGGTATATAATTCCATAGTCGGAGGGCAAATCTATAAAGGAAGCTTTAAAGCAGAAAGCGGAAAGCCTAAAGCAGGAAATAAAAATGTATACCCTGGCTTTACGCTTTGAACATTCGGCTTAAAACTTTATTTCACTTTGATCGCTTTCATCATGGCGCGCGCAGTTTCCTGCCACTGATCTTTTACACGCCTCGGACAGTTGAAAGAGAACACAAGTGTTTTGCCTGGCTCTACCAGGTATTGTATATAGGTATAGCGCAGTATCGGATCCTGAAAACCTTCTTCACGTCTGTTACCATTCATGCGCGACTCAAACTCGAAATAGGCAAACTTCTTTTTATTAATCTCCTGTACACCTTCCTGTATCATATCTACACGATCGAATGTATTCATGAGGCTGGCTTTAAAAAATTCGCGCGCCAGTTCTATATTGGTATCGGGCCATTGTGTTGCTGAAATATTAACACTGAAATCTACCGTACGATCGTCATTGGTATAGGCTGCCAGTGGTGCGCGTACTGAAGGATAACGCTGTGTAAAATCCATGGCATCCATCGGGCGCCAGTCCTGTGGAATAGAAATCGTGATCCCTTCTGCCACTTTCATTTTTACAAGCTTCGGTTTATCGGCTGCCAATAGGGTCAACGCCAACACAATCAACACATTAGGAAAGGCACTTTTAATTCTTAGCATATCACGCAGGGAGACAAAGTATTATTAAATTCGCGGCTAAATTAATTAAAACTAACATGTTACGAACCCACACCTGCGGTGAATTGAGGATAACAGATGTAAACCAACAAGTAACCCTGGCCGGCTGGGTGCAGCGCCTGCGCGATAAGGGTAGCGTTCTCTGGATAGACCTTCGTGATCGATATGGTATAACCCAGTTGATTTTTGAAGAAGGGAAAACAGATAAAGCTTTGTTGGATGCAGCTCGCAGCACTGGTCGTGAATATGTATTACAGGTAGAAGGAACGGTTGTTGAACGTCTTTCCAAAAACGATAAGATCCCTACCGGTGAAATTGAATTGAAAGTTTCCAAGCTTACCATTCTTAACCCGGCCAAACTTCCTCCCTTTACGATTGAAGATGAAACCGATGGTGGTGATGATCTTCGGATGAAGTATCGCTATCTCGATCTTCGCAGAAATCCCGTGCGCGAAAAACTGCAGCTCCGTCATAAGATGGCGCAGCAAACACGCACGTATCTCGATAGTCAAAATTTTATTGAGGTTGAAACACCTGTATTGATCAAATCAACTCCCGAAGGCGCGCGTGATTTTGTAGTACCATCGCGTATACATCACGGTGAGTTTTATGCTTTACCACAATCGCCACAAACCTTCAAGCAATTGCTGATGGTATCGGGTTTCGATCGTTACTACCAGATCGTAAAATGTTTCCGCGATGAAGACTTGCGTGCTGACCGCCAGCCGGAGTTTACGCAGATCGACTGCGAGATGGCATTTATTACACAGGAAGATATACTCAATACATTTGAAGGACTGGTGCGTCACCTTTTCAAAAATGTAAAAGGTATAGAATTACCTTCCGTGCCGCGCATGTTCTATGATGATGCCATGAAGCTATACGGTTCTGATAAACCTGACACTCGCTTCGATATGAAGTTTGTAGAGATCACAGAACTCACCAAAGGAAAAAACTTCCCGGTTTTTGAGAGTGCAGAACTGGTTGTTGGTATAGCAGCGAAAGGATGTGCGGAATATACCCGTAAGCAGATAGATGAGCTTACCGAATTTGTAAAGCGTCCGCAGATCGGTGCAAAAGGTCTGGTATATATACAGTATAAAGCAGACGGATCGATCAAGTCTTCTGTGGATAAATTTTATACTCCGGAAGAATTAAAGGCCTGGGCGGATAAATTCAACGCACAGCCTGGCGATCTGATTTTGTTATTGGCTGGTGAAGCCTATGCTACACGCAAGCAATTGAATGAACTCCGTTTGTTGATGGGTGAGAAACTGGGCCTGCGCGACAAGAATAAATTTTCTGCGCTGTGGGTAATCGACTTCCCGTTACTCGAGTGGAACGAAGAAACAAAACGTTACCATGCCATGCACCATCCGTTTACTTCACCGAAGCGTGAAGATATACACTTGTTGGATACTGATCCGGGTAAAGTGCGCGCGAATGCTTACGACATGGTGATAAACGGAACAGAAGTGGGCGGTGGTTCTATTCGTATTCACGACAGACCTACACAACAATTGATGTTCACACACCTCGGCTTTACCGAAGAGGAAGCGAAAAAGCAATTCGGATTTTTGATGGATGCTTTTGAATTTGGTGCACCTCCACACGGTGGTATAGCATTCGGATTCGATCGCCTGTGCTCGATCTTCGGTGGCGTTGATTCTATCCGCGACTTCATTGCTTTCCCGAAAAACAATGCAGGTAAAGATGTGATGATCGATTCTCCTTCTACTATATCGCAAGAGCAGTTAAATGAGCTTGCGCTGTTGATCAAGAAATAGTTATCCGTTATTCGTTAATTGTTATACGTTGGCGGTATATATAGCTCTCGTATAACAATTAGCGGATTGGGATAAGCGGAAAGTGTAAAGTAAAAAAAGCTGAAAGCAGTGGCCAGGAGATGGGAAGTCGGGGAAACATTTATCTCTATTCTCAGTGGCATTGGATTTCAAACACACAAACCCCGCACTCACGATTAACTGTTAACGGATAACGGAACTTGAATATCGAACAAAAAACATCGAATAACGAATGTTGAAGTAGTGGTGACTTTTACGATTAACAGTTAACCATTAACGATACACACCTTCAGAAGCCAGTAGCAATTTCATCTATGAAAGATTTCTTCTCTGGTCATTCAAAGATATATGCAGCTTTTCGGCCTGATTATCCGGAGGCGATCTACGAGTATATCTTGCAATATGTAAAGCATACAGATATAGCGTGGGATTGTGCCACCGGTAACGGACAAGTGGCACACGCACTCGCCAAGCATTTCACACGCGTAGAAGCTACCGATATCAGTCAGCAGCAACTGGATAATGCAGCTCAGGCCAGTAACATCCGCTATAGCGTGAGTCCGGCAGAGCGCACTTCTTTTGCTGATCATCAATTCGATTTAATAACAGTAGCCCAGGCGTTGCATTGGTTTGATCGCGATAAATTTTATCAGGAAGTAAAACGCGTTGGCAAGCCCGGTGGAGTATTGGCTATATGGGGCTACGCGCTGCTCTATATAGAGCCCGTTATTGATGCTATTATTATGAACTTCTATACTAACACGGTTGGTCCTTTCTGGGATGATGCCCGCAGGTTGGTAGAACAAGAGTATAAAACTGTTTCATTTCCCTTTAAGGAAATCGACTCACCTAAATTCTCCATTGATGTAGGCTGGACATTGGAGCACCTTTCCGGCTACCTGGAAAGCTGGTCGGCCACACAAAAGTATATTCAGAAGCATCATCAAAATCCGGTTACAGCTGTGGTGGAAACTCTACGAAAACATTGGCCTGCAGGCGAATCTAAGAAGGTATCTTTCCCGGTATTTTGCCGGATCGGTATCCTGTAAACCTTCAACTGCATTACTTTCTTACATCATTGTTTCTTTCGCGTTTCTCAATTTCTTTTCTGCAGAAACCTCACTATCATCGTATACTTTTTTCAATCATGATGCGCTACGTTATTTTTTCAGCTGCTATACTTACGCTGGTCGTTATTCTGGCCTGCACGCAAAAGCCACAACAACAATTTGATGTGATCATCCGCAATGGAACAGTATATGATGGTGCTGGCGGAACTCCCTACACAGCAGATATAGGTATGAATGCCGATACGATTGCTGCTATCGGAAAGCTCAATGACGCAACCGGCAAAAAAGAAATTAATGCAACAGGACTCGCGGTTGCTCCCGGCTTTATCAACATGCTCAGTTGGGCCGATCAGAATTTATTAAAAGATGGCCGCTCGATGAGCGACATCAAACAAGGTGTTACACTGGAAGTATTCGGAGAAGGGTGGTCGCCCGGCCCGATGAAACGCAAGAATAAAAATCCGGTGGATAGTCTCTGGACAACATTGGGTGGTTACTTCAACTGGATATCGAAGAAAGGTATATCTACCAACGTAGCTTCTTTCGTTGGGCAAACCTCTGTTCGAAATTATGTAATGAACTACGACAACCGTAAGCCTACGGATGCTGAGCTTTTGCAAATGAAGCAACTGGTGCAACAGGCTATGGAAGAAGGCGCTATGGGTCTTGGCACTTCACTCATCTATCCTCCTGCTACGTATGCCTCTACGGAAGAACTGATCGCGCTCGCAAAAGTAGCATCACAATATGGCGGCATGTATACCACGCACATGCGCAGTGAAGGCGATTTTATACTGGATGGTGTAAACGAAACGTTGCGCATTGCACGCGAAGCAAATATACCGGCCGAGATATACCACATGAAGTTGAACATTGCACGCAACTGGAACAAGATCGACACGATGCTTACCAAGATTGACAGTGCGCAAAGAGCAGGACTAAAGATCACGGCAGATATGTATCCCTATACTGCAAGTGCTACAGGACTCACTTCACGCCTGCCTACATGGGTACAGGAGGGTGGAGCCAAAGCCATGCGACAGAAACTGAAGACTCCGGCTATTCGTAAAAAGGTTTTATACGAAATGGAGATGGGCATACCTTATAAAAACTCCGAGCCCGAATATGTTGTGTTGATGGGTTTTCGTCTCGATTCACTAAATAAACTATATAAAGGAAAAAAATTGAGTGAAGTAGCTCGCCTGCAT
>NZ_DATCSD010000363.1:0-8920 GCF_036568665.1 Ohtaekwangia sp.
ACGAGGCATTTCGCTTATACGCAGCATCTTGTAATTATGAAAATTACTTTGCTGCACGCGTCCGTCTTGCAACGTAATCTCTCCGTATAGGGCTGCCGTTAAAGCATATACTATACAGCTTTCCATTTGTGCACGTACGCCATCGGGGTTCACAGCCAGGCCACAATCTATCGCACACACAACACGATGAAGCTGAATTTTCTTTTGATCGAGCGATAACTCTATAACATGTGCAACATAACTACCCATCGCAGCATGTACCGCTATTCCGCGAAAGTGCCCGGCCGGCAGCGGTTTATTCCAGGCTGCCTTTTCGGCAGCCAGGTTCATCGCTGCTAAATGTCGCGGATGATCTTTTAGCAAAGTTCTCCTGTATTCTACCGGATCTATACCCGCACGCGAAGCCAATTCATCCACCAATGTTTCCATCACAAAAGCCGTATGCGTATTGCCTACTGAACGCCACGGCAAAACCGGAACAGCACAAGTGGTTGTATGTAACTCTATTGCATGATCGGGTATAGCAGCGAGATACGGAGACCCTTGCGTGCCATCCACCGAACTATAGTCAAGGCCGTTGGGTGCTATATCTTTCTCCAATACAGTATTCACAAAAAGCGATTGTCCTGCAATGCGATGATGCCAGGCCACCGGATAACCCGTTACATCTATACCGATACGCACGCGGTGTAAATATACCGGCCGGTAATAGCCCCCTTGTATATCATCTTCGCGCGTCCAGAGCAGCTTCACGGGTTTACCGGTTGCTTGGGCTATATATACCGCTTCTATCACATAGTCGTTCTTAAAAGTTCCTCTGCGGCCAAAACTTCCGCCCAGAAAAGGAATGTGGAATATAACTTTCTCCGGATCCAGCCCGAGGTACGAAGCTACTTCCTGCTGGTGCAATACAGGCGATTGTGTACCCGCCCATACTTCACAGGTATACTCATTGATCCGCACCGTGCAATTCACCGGTTCCATCGGGGTGTGTGCCAGGTAAGGAACTGCGATGTCTGCTTCCAGTATATCTGTCGAATGATCCAGTGCATTGGCTACATTACCCTTCTCCTGTGTAATCATGCCTTGGCTTTCCGCCAGTTTCCGGTAGCCCTCCAGTTGTATATGACTATCAATACGACTATCGGCCGGTATATTCCATTCGATATGCAATGCCTCACGACCCAGTTTTGCAGCCCAGTAATGATCCGCTACCACAGCTATACCAGTGGGAATCTGTACTACATCACGAACACCTTTTATCGCTTTTGCCTGCGTAGCATCAAATGACTTTACCGTTCCGCCAAATACAGGCGAACGTGCCACCAGCGCAGTACACAAACCCGGCAACTGTATATCTATACCATACAGGGCCTTTCCATTGGTTTTCTCTGGCGCATCCAGCCGCTTTTGCGATTTACCTATATATTTCCATTGGCCCGGCTCGCGCAGCTTTACAGAAGAAGGGACAGAAAGCTTAGAGGCTTCGACAGCTACATCACCATACGCTATACGATTTGTTCCGGCAATGATATAGCCATCTTCAGTATGACAATCCTCTGGCGATATACCTAATCTTGCAGCGGCAGCCTGCACTAACAGGGTGCGGGCCGTAGCGCCTGCTATACGGTAGCGATCAAATTCAGACCGCGTACTGTCCGATCCACCGGTAGATTGCACAAACATACTCTCCTCAAAATCTTTTCCTCTTCCGGAAGGGCGGTGCTCTACATGTATCTTCTTCCAATCACAATCCAGTTCTTCTGCTATCAGCATTGGCAAGGTAGTCCATATACCCTGCCCCATCTCTACCTTACTCAGCACAATATATATACCATTGTCGGGAGCAATGCGCAGAAAGGCATTCATCGCCACAGCTGTGGGCAACTGCGGTGCTGGCATTCGTTTACCGGTTACAGTGAATGAAAGAATAAGCCCGCCACCCGCCAGCACACTGGTTTTAATAAAATGCCTGCGATCCATGCTTCGTTGTTCCATAGCAATTGGGAGTAGTATGAAATTTAACTACTCTGCCCGCTAACTTCAACCTGTTTTGACAGCGTGTATCACATAGTATATAACCGGTTTCGATTTATTGATCAAAGTAAAAGCCTGGTAAAATATTACCGGGCTCTCATAGTGAATAAAATCCAAAGTGGAACGATCAGTTTTCTTCCAGCCGCGTATATATACCGCGGTCCAGCGTAATATTCAGTCGCTTCATCATTTCCGCTATATCAAATCCCTGCTTCCGGTATTCAGCCTGCACAGTTTCTTTTGCTTTGGCTACTGCGTCCTTATTCTGCCAGCGGGCCACGGTAACACAAACCAGGTTGTTGTTCGCATCGGTATAGGTATATGCAGCATCTTCAATAAAACCGGGCAGTGTTTTGATAAAGTCGCGATTGATCTTTACACGTTCCAGAAATTCTTTCTTGGCAGCTGCAGGTACTATAAACTTGTCAATAAATTCTACCTGTTCTTTCTTATACTTCAGGTTGGCAAATGCAGCCAGATCCGTTGGCACTACTTCCAGTTGCTGTAAAAATCCGAGGCGATCGGTATATACCTGCGAACCCGCTACTTTGCCCTGACGAAAAGTATATATCGCTATACCATCGTTCACGATAGAATTTCCGGTAGGTGCTATATATTGAAACTGGTTGGCGTGTGTACCCGTAACTTTTTGCTTTACCACAATTTTATCGCCTTCCGCAACAAGGTCTTCTATATTCCAGTGGATATCAGGAAAAGCTTTGATGAGTATAGCCAGAGGTTCCTGAAAACCTGCCGCTCCTTGGGTTCCGGTAGCGCTGGTATATTCTTCTGCTATACTGTTGCGCAATGACTCGGTGTTTCTCGTGTTCATGGCCGCATATATCTTACGGATCGTTTCTTTGTTTGCTTGTGTTTCCATAACTGATGCTGTGTTGGTCTGATTGTTTGTTGTGTGTTTTGCTGACTGGCTGCTCGCTATACCCGGCCCTAACAGGCTTACCATGATCAGGCAGATGCCCGTAATACGTTGTTGTTTGCTTGTTTCCATCTGTGTGTTTTTTAACAAAAGTATTTTCTCCCGCAGGGATGGAATTGTAAAAAATCACTGATCTGACTAAAGGGATGATTTTTTATAGAAGAAATTTCAGGACACGATGGGGTAATTCTTACACAAACTCAAAATATACCTGTATAATACTCATCAATGTTATAACACAATTGCAATACCTGCTTTCTTTTATTTATATTTAAGTACAGCACCCCCACACTATGGCCTATCGTTTCTCATTGGTTACTCCTTATCTGATAGGAATAACACTCCTGGTCCTATCTTCATGCACTTGCGAGACAGAAGAAAGTGCTTATGAATTAAATGAAGCCGATCGCGGATTTATGACGAACCTGTACGGCTACAATGAGTATAAATTGCAAGCGGCATCGCTGGCTATTGAAAACGGAAAGACTGCCACACAAACCCTGGCATCGGATATAGAACAGGATCTTGAGTTAACTCGCAACCGATTAAAAACAATCGCTGCCAATACGCATTACACTTTGCCCGATGCTATACCGGCAGATGCAGCCACACAACTTTCGGCACTTATAGCGACATCGCCTGAAACATTTGATATTCACTACGTGCAGAGTCAACTCACACAAGTTGCTGCGGATATAGCGCTGCTTGAAAAAGAATTGGAAGAAGGCACAGAGCCCAGTGTTATGGCGCTTACACAGGAATATTTACCGGTGCTCCAATTGCACAAAGCCTGGTTAGAAGAATTACTCGACACCCTGTAGAGGTATATATCGTTCCGCCTATACCTGACAAACTCGGTGCGCATCAGGTTGTAATGATACCCGGATTTGACTGGCGCATCTTCGCCCACTTTTTCAGGATCTCTACGAGAACTTCAAATTTTATAGGTTTACTGATATAGTCGTCCATACCGGCTTTTGCACAATCTTCGCGATCACCTTGCATCGCATTGGCGGTCACGGCAATAATTACCGGTTGATGGTAGCGTTTCAGTCGTATCATGCGCGTAGTTTCCAATCCATCCATCTCCGGCATTTGCACATCCATCAGAATTATATCATAGAATTGCTCATCAAATTTCTCCAGTGTCTCCACACCGTTCTGTGTAATGCACACATCTCTATATCCCAGTTTGTTCAATACCAGCAGGGCGAGTTTCTGATTCACCGGGTTATCATCTGCCACCAGGATGCGCAGCGGGTATTGCTCGGCAAAACTTTCTGATAATAACTGGTTGGGTATATTTTCTTCACGCCCTGTCGTTTGCTTCATGGGTCGCAGTGCTGTGTGTATAACCTTGCAAAGCTGTTGTTGCTTTACCGGCTTGGTTAATATAGCACAGAAGAGATCGGCATATTTTTTTCTGCTCTCATCACCTACTGAACTCAATAAAATTACCGGCAACTGCGGATGATTGTTCTTGATCATCTGCGTTAACCGTATACCATCGAGCACCGGCATTTGCATATCCGATATCACGAGATCATAGCGTTCAGCAGAGGAAAGTATCTGCATTGCCTGTTGTCCGGATGCCGCGAGCGTTGGTGTAAAGTTCCAATGCTCCAACTGGTTTTTCAAAATGGCGAGGTTCGTAACATTATCATCCACGATCAGCACTTTCTTCCCTTCATTTCCGGCTGTACTACACAATGCATATTGTCGTATAGACTCACGACTTTCTTCTGTATGAAATGTAAATCGGAAAATGGTTCCTACATCCGGCTGACTCTCTACAGTAATATAGCCTCCCATCAATTCTACCAGTCGTTTGCTGATGATCAACCCTAACCCTGTACCACCATACTTGCGTGTAGTAGAAGAATCTACCTGCGAAAATGCTTTGAACAACCGCGACAATTTATCGGCCGGTATACCTATACCGGTATCACGCACTTCGAATGCCAGTTCCAGTTTACCATCATTATTTTTCAGAAGATCAACACCCACAAAAATTTCACCCTGGTGTGTAAACTTCATCGCGTTTCCAATCAGGTTTAATAGTACCTGGCGTAACCGATGACTATCACCAATCAATTGTGCCGATATACGATAATCGATCTGGTATACCAGGTCTAAACTTTTTTGCCCTGCCTTGCCGGCAAATACATCCATTACTTCTTCTATACATTGCCGCAGATCAAAGTTATGATGATCAAGTTCCAGGTTGCCCGATTCGATCTTTGAAAAATCGAGTATATCATTGATCACCGTAAGCAATGCTTCGCCACTTCCGCGAATGGTGTTCGTATACTCCTGCTGCTCCTGTGTAAGTGCAGTCTCTGCCAATAGCGAAGCCATACCCAACACACCATTCATAGGCGTGCGTATCTCGTGACTCATCGTTGCCAGAAATATACTCTTGGCCTGGTTGGCACGTTCAGCTTCCCTGCGGGCTGTTTCAGCTTCTTCCTGTTTAACAACAATCTCGTTTTTCTGTTGCTTCAGCTGATCGTTCATGGCGTGCAGAAAATTCGCCTGCTCCTGTAGTTGCATGTTCAGCACCTGCATGTTCTCTGCCTGGTGCTCCAGTATTTCTTTTTGGTATACAGCTTCTGCCGTGCGTTCGCGTACCTGTTTCTCCAGCTCGCGCTTCTGTCGTTGTATCGAAGCTGTTCGCAGCCGGTATAGCAGGTAAGCAGAACCTGTTGCCAATACTATAGCTACCGTTATAAACCACCACGTTTTCCAGAAGGGTGGTGTTATCACCAGCTTTAGTGAAAGTATATTTGTATCCCAGCTTCGCTCGCTGTCGGCCCCTTTTACTTTAAATATATAGGTGCCGGGATCGAGGTTGGTATAGGTAACTCTGCGTTGCGTGCCCTGCTGGTTCCAGCTTTTATCAAACCCTTCCAGGAAGTACGAATATGTTTTGCGCTCTGCATCGGTATAGTTTAGTGCAGCAAACTCAAAGGAAATAACAGAGCGATCGTAGCGCAATGCAATCGCATCTGTTTCTGTTATACTTTTTGTAAGCGGAGAATCGTGTGCGGCACTGTCTCCTATAGATACAGATGTATTGAACAACTGAAAGTCGGTGAGCACGATCGGTATTTTATAGTGATCTTCCTTTATCCTGTCAGGAAAAAATTCGTTGAAGCCATTTGCCCCGCCAAAGTACATAACGCCCGACTTGCTTAAGAACGATGCATGTGGCTTAAACTCATTGGACTGCAAACCATCGGCTGCATCAAAATTCCGAAAGCTGAGTGTTGCCGGGTTATATTTACTCAAACCTTTATTGGTGCTTATCCACAGGTTGCCATCTTTATCTTCCAGTATACCGGCTATAGCATCGTTGGGTAAACCATCGGTAGTGCGATATACTGTAAACTTCTGTTTTCGTACATCAAAGTAATTCAATCCCGACATTGTGCCAATCCAGAAATTTCCTACTACATCTTCATGTATCTGGGTAATCGCATTATTGCTGATACTGTTTACACCATCGCGATGCGCATAGTGTTGAAATGTTTTTAAAACAGGATCGAAGAGATCGAGACCACCTCCATCAGTACCAACCCATATTCGTCCCTTCGTATCCTGGTAAAGCAATATAACTTTGTTGCTGGCTATACTTTTCGGATTATTACTATCATGCACAAACGCGGTAAACGAGTTTGTTTCCGGATGGTATAAATTCAGACCACCGTTATAGGTACCAATCCACATGCGTTTGTCCTTATCTTCCAGTATAGACCATGCGTTGTTGCTGCGTAAGCTCGAAGTATCTTTAGCGTTATACTTCAGATGCCGATAGGTATTTTTCTTCGGATCATATATAGTTACTCCTGCACCCCACGTACCAATCCATAAATTGCCTTTACTGTCTTCGCGAATATTAAGAACGTAATCGCCACCTATACTGCGCGGATTATTCTCTTCGTGACGAAAGTGTTTGAAATTGCCGGTACTGCGATCAAGTAAATTAAGACCACCACCATCGGTAGTTACCCACAGATTTCTATGGGAGTCTTCATAAATGCAAAGCACTTTATTGTTGCCAAGACTTTTTACGGATGACGTATGGCGAAAGTGCCTGAAATTATTTCGCTCCTTGCTCGAAAGACTAACCCCACCTGAGAACGTTCCCACCCACATATTGCCTTTCTGATCTTTGTAGATAGACCAGATGGAATTGCCACTGAGTGAAGCCGGATCTATATCATCCTGAAAATAGGTTTGAAACGACTGCAACGTATCATTGAAAATACTAAGTCCTCCGTTCTCTGTACCAACCCATAAATTACCTTCCGCATCTTCATTCAGGGAAAGAATAAAACTATGACCAACACTTGTCTTGTTCTGCGAATCATGTTTAAAGCGTTGAAAGTCGTGCGTCTCCGGCCGGTATAAATTCAGGCCACCACCGCGTGTACCAACCCACAGCCGATTCCGGCTGTCTTCAAAAAGTACTTTTGTGTCGTTATGACTTAGCGAATGCGGATTGCGCTCGCTATATCGAAAATTTACAAACGATTTACGCTGGCGGTCAAACATACTAAGGCCATCGGCAGTTGTGATCCAGATGTTGTGAAGATGATCTTCCAATACCTGGATCACATTGTTACTCGCCAGGCTTTCGGCCTGATGACTTATATGTTTATAGTGTGTAAAACTTTTTCTCTTTTCATCATACACATCAAGGCCGCCTCCGTCTGTGCCAATCCACAGAAGTCCGTCATGGTCGCGCAGTATACTTTTCACCTGGTCGCTCGCCAGTGAATTAACATTTTCAGGATCATGTATATAGTGCGAGAACTTTTCTGTTTCGCGATGAAACACATTTATACCACCACCCCATGTAGCAATCCACACGCGACCGGAAGGATCTTCCATGATGTCGGTGATATAATTGTTTTCCAGCGTGGTAGTGTCATTCGCGTTATTACGATATACGGTAAATGTATAGCCGTCATATTTATTGAGACCATCGCGTGTTCCAAACCACATAAATCCGCGACTATCCTGCAGTATACAGGTAACGTTGCTATGCGATAGTCCTTCGCGCGCACCGATATGCTGAAAGCTCAACGGTGCATTCTGCGGATAACCATACAAAACCGAAAACAAAAGCGCGAAGGATAACCAGATTCTCAAACACATATCTATAAAAATGTCTTTTTCCCGTAGCAACACGTACCGTGAGTTTGAACATATCGCTTGCTGCGATATATAGGTCTGTTTAAACTCTTTGTGGATAAAAATCAACACAGGTTTCGTAATCGTATTGACCAGTTCATTTCAGCAACATCCATATGCCATTGGCACCTGATGTAATATTGGATGAAAGTTTCCTTACATCCACTGGCCTATTCTTTCGATTCGGTTCTTCATTCAGGTTCATGATGCCTAACGTATTGAAAATATCATGTGCGATCCTGTATAGAAAACAACTATTTCATCCAGCCATACCGTTGTGTTGGTAAAGATGTAGCCTTATACATTGATCCGGATCAGGGAAATCCTGATTTTAAAAAAATCAGGTATATATTCAGTAAACTCAGTAAGTGTTCAGCCTGCTAAAAAGAGAAGCATGTAAAAAATAACAGCGCGCTCTTTCGCGATTCGCAGTAAAGAAGAAATGTATATCTATAAGCGCCAACACGCTTTTAAAATTTGTAGTATAAAAAAAGCCGCTGTTTTTCTGCAGCGGCTTCTGTTTTTTTAAAGCTGAATATTCTTTAAAAAACGTACTTCTTAAATATCTGTATCAATTCCTGCATTACTACGCGCTCGCAATGTTCCATTGCTTGCGGATTGCCGGGTGATTCTTTCAGTTCAGTAATAATGGCGGAGTAATGTACAAGATCTACGGGCGATGCAAACAGATCTTTCAATTCGCGTGATAAAAATTCATACTTACGATCGCTGATCGCTGCATGAAAG
>NZ_DATCSD010000364.1:0-7093 GCF_036568665.1 Ohtaekwangia sp.
TCTGCGCTTTTAATCTCGGGCAGCGACTGACGGGCAACGTCATATATCTCATCGCGTGTCTGGTCGATTACTAATTCCTGTGGATTGATCTGCGGTATCTCTACATCAAGACCTTGTGTTGCCGGTATCTGCAACGCCTGCTTCAAACGAAGAATCGACAATGCCAATGCGTTCTCCTGTTGTACCAGCGTTACTTCATTGCTGGCTAACTGTGCATCCAGGTTAAGCGTTTCGTATCGCGACAAGGCTCCTGCATCAACCTGCTTCTTCGCCTTTTCCAGTTGCTGCTTGGTAGATTCTACCAGGAATCGCGCGTTGTCTACCTGTTCTTTATTAAAGACTACATTGATGAATAAATTGGCAACGTTCAGAATAAGATCGTTCTTGGCTTTTGCCAGGTCCTGCTCATACGCTGCTACGGTGCGTTGATTCTGACGAATCGTGTTGTGTATTCTAAGCCCGTTAAATATAGGGAGCGATGCGTTTGCTGAAAGGTTCGAGGAGCGAATCTCCTGTGTAGTAAAGGAGTTACTTACCGGGTCCAGACCGCGACCCCAGCTATAGCCGTACGATGCGTTACCATTCACCGAAGGCAGACGCGAGAACTGCGCTTGCTTCAGATCTACTTCACTGCTGGCCACCGTATAGTTATTCCGTTGTACGGTCAGGTTATTGGCTAATGCATAGTCAATGCATTGCTGCAATGTCCACTTGGCAGTAGCAGGCGGAGTTTGCGCCTGTTGTTTAAGGGTATCGATCTGTGCCCGGCAGGTTGCTATAGCTGCCAGAAGAACGAAGGAGGCTAGTATTAATTTTCTCATGTATATATCAACAATCTATATCCGGTATATAAATAACTTGTTTAACCCAGCTAAGACTCCGCAGGTACGATAATGTTACAGGCTTTATACCGGAGTCCATTTCAATAACAAGACAGGCAACATCGTTTCTGCCCTTGCGCGATACCGACATGGTAGCAATGTTACAGTCATCGTGCGCCAGCACATCGGCTATAAAGGCTATACTACCTTTTACATCCTCGGCTGTGATGATCATCGTATGGAGGTTTGCACCGAAGTCGGCCTTGAAGCCATTTACTTCTGCTATATTAATGAGTCCTCCTCCGCGACTCTCGCCTACTACTTCCAGTGTATCCGTTCCCCGTTTCAGATTTAGCCTGATGGTATTGGGATGAAGTGTGGAAGCATTCCCGACAGATTTGAAGTGATAGTTCAGTCCCTGCGCTTTGGCAAGATCAAGCGATTCCTTGATCCGTTTATCATCGGTCTTGAAATCGAGCAGGCCGGCAATGATCGCGCGGTCACTCCCATGTCCTTCATACGTACGGGCAAACGAATTGTAAAATGTTATCTCGGCTTCGTCCGGCATTCCTCCCAACAACCTGTAAGCAGCACGTGCTATCCGGACTACCCCTGCCGTATGAGAACTCGATGGCCCTATCATTACGGGGCCGATCATATCAAAAACACTACTTTTTTCTGGCATACGGGTTAGAATACGCAATATGTCGCAAAAAGTATAACAGCGTTACACAAATTTTGCCTACAATTTTAAAATAAGTACCTGAGCGATGCGAACCGTTAGCGGTTAGTCGTTACACGCTGATGGTTAACCGTTAATCGGAATAAATGCCGAAAAGCTCCCACATTCCATTTATACTTCTACATTCGTTAATCGGTGTTCCTTGTTCGATATTCAATTCCGTTGTTTCCCGCATCCGATTAGCTATCGGGAGCAGACGAACGCAGATTAAAATGCAAATGTTTCCCACAGAATATCACAGAAGCGTAAAGCAGAAAGTGAAAAGCGTAAAGCAACTGAGACTTCCGGTCTTTCAGACTTTCTGTCTCTGCATCTATACTTCTACTTTCGTTAATCGGTATTCCTTGTTCGATATTCAGCTTTTCGCTTTCGGCTTAAAGCTTTAAGCTCAATGCTTATGCTCCCCGCCTTCGTACCATAGCTCTTGTATACTATGGAAGAGATCGTGCAGTTTGGTAAGTTCTTCGCCTATCGCTTTATCGTTACCGGCTTTTACGGTTTCTACAAAGGCAGCGGTGCCGGTCTTCAGCTCTTCGAGTTTCTTTTTGGTGTCTTCGGTATCTACTTTCCTGGGCAGCGGAGCATTAGCCCATTTCTCGGCAGACGTTGCCAGGTCTGACGCTTTTGCTTTGGCAGTTTCCAGGTTGGATGAATCTTTATACGGATGAAAAGCTTCTGCCATCAACATGTGAAATTCGTCCATCTCTTTCCACTCTTCATTGGCAACATCGGCTGCGGCAGCAGCTTCATGCTCGTGCGCATGTTCTTCTGCAGTCGCTTCTTTTTTACCGGAGCAGGCAGCCAGTATGCCGGTGGCAATCAAAAATAAAAACAGTATCGATCTTCTGTTCATAACGTTACGGGTTAGCCTGTAAAAATAAAAAACTTCTCTGTTATGATCGATCTTTACGCTTGTATTTACGATGTCCTTCCAATACCTGGATCAAACGCTTCAAGCCATCAAAGTATAGGGTAATGAACAATACCACTGTCATGCTCCAGATCACCGCGAGGTTGAAATATAGTGTATCGAATGTACCTCCGAGCAGATACTTCGTGGGTTGGTACAGGTTGGCAGAGAAATCGAACGGGTGGCGGGGCTTGTGCTCATCCTGGTAGATCGGGTATATCTTCTGCACCAGGTTTCCTTCGTACTCTACTATGCGATCGGCTGCCGATATATTCTTTACCGCATCACTCACCGCTTTGTTCACGTACTTCAGCTTCATGGCCTCAAACTCTTTTGCCTGCTGCGGAGTAGCCATCAGTGCGGCCACTTTCTTCTCCTTGATTGCCGCAGCATTATCTCCCTTCGATCCATAGTAACGTTTAAGCACCGAGAGAAAACTCATAGTGCTGGCATATACCGTTGAATCAAACTGTCCGATAGCAAGGCGTTCTACTTCCGGCAATTTATCTTCTCCCACCAGCAACAGCTCGCTTTTAATTTCACTCTGCAACAACTCGAATGTTTCCTCCATCTGCTCGTTGCTTTGGTTGCGCCATTGCGAGCGGTTATTGAGACAGTAGGCCAGCTTCGATTCAAGAGCCGGTATATAATATACCCGCTTATAGTCTGACTCGGCAGCTACTTTATCAAAATCATAAAACTGTTTTTCAAATGGGTTGTCTTTGAATTGCGTAACCATGTAAGCTTCGAACGCCCAGCGCGATGCCATCATCTCTCCCGCCACAGGTATACCTATCGGTTTGCCTACACGCGGATTGAACCGGTCGAAACTGATTACCACGCCACTCAATAGCAACTGCGGAATGATGAGCACAGGAATCAGTATATAAATAGTAACAGCCGAGTTGAATGATGCCGATATATTTAATCCCAGCATATTGGCAAAACACGAACTGCTAAAGAGTATAATCCAATAGCGAATCTCGGTTAATGGTATTCCCAGAATAGCATTCCCGATCAATGTAAACACCAATGTTTGAAAAGCGGATATACCAAACATGACCCCTACTTTCGAAACGAGGTAGCTGCTGCGGCTCAGGTGCAAAAACTTTTCGCGCTTCAATATCTTCCGGTCGCGGAATATTTCCTCAGCGCTCATCGTTAGTCCGAAGAACAACGCCACCACCACACTCATAAAGAAATATACCGGTATATTATAGTTGTTATAGAAGGTATATCGCGGGTCGCCCTCCAGCACATTATAGTATTTTACCATAAAGGCAATGAAGAATGCGAGCAGTGGTGCCTGCAGTATATTAATGAGCAGATACTGGCGGTTGGCCATCTTGGCCAGTATATCGCGTGTGATAAATACTTTTAACTGATCGAGCCAGGTAGGAATTTCCTGCACCACGGGCAGCGCTTCCTGCACATGCGTGATGCGTGGTATCTTGATCTTTTGCTTGAAGAACTGATACCATTGTCCCGGTGAAACTTTTCGCGTGTTGGTAAGACGCCCGTATTCATTTACCACTTTGGTTTCGATCATGCTAAAGATCTGCTCGGGATTTATATTCCCGCACTCGGGGCACGCCCCTTGTGTTTTATTGGCAGCATGCATGATGTCGCGGAAGTACATGACCGCTTCGATCGGATTACCATAGTATATCTGGAACCCTCCTACATCGAGAATGAGGAGTGTATCAAACATCTTGAATATATCAGACGATGGCTGGTGAATGACTACGAATACCATTTTACCGCGCAACGCGAGTTCCTTCAAAAGGTCCATGATATTCTCCGAGTCGCGTGACGATAATCCGGAAGTAGGTTCGTCTACAAACAGGATTGTTGGTTCGCGTAATAACTCGAGCGCTATATTTAAACGCTTGCGTTGTCCGCCACTGATCGTCTTGTTCATGGGAGAGCCTACCTTCAGACTTCGTATTTCGGTAAGGCCCAGATTCATGAGCGTGCGCATGACCAGTTCAACAAGCTGTCTTTCTTCGTAGTGACCGAAGCAAAGCTTGGCGGCATAGTATAGATTATCAAATACACTCAGGTCTTCAATGAGCAGATCATCCTGCGGCACATACCCGATTATACCATTTACCTTATTGGGCTGCTCATGTATATTGATACCGTTGATGAGCACTCTTCCACTGGAAGGTTTTTCAGAACCGTTCAATACATTCAGTAAAGTAGATTTACCGGAACCGCTCGCACCCATCAACCCGATAAGTTTACCACCACTCTCCGCTATATTCAGGTTTTGTATACCGGCCCTCCCGGTTTTGAAATGATAGAAGAGGTGATCGGCTGTAAACGTAAGGGTTGTCTGATGTTCTTTGGTGAGAAACTTGCCAATAACATCGCTATAGTATATCGGCCCTACTTTATCTCCTCGAATAGTACTCCCTGTAGGGAACACATCGATCTTCCGGCTTTTCAACAATATACTGTTGAGATATACGGTTGTAATGCCGAGGTATTTTATAAAGTATGTTTCGCTATCCGACAGGCGAAGCACGGCAATAAGACCGGTGAGATCTTTTTCAATGATGCGTGGTCCTTCATACTCACCGGAACCCTCATCAATGATGAGTACATTTTTCGATTCGAGTTCATCTATATCCTGGCCGGTAACAAATTGTTGCAGATCATGTACATCGTGCTGCGGTATCTTGAGCGCCTGCCCGATGTAAAAGATCAGGTTCCCTTGCCGGTCCGAGATATCATTATCAACAAAAAGCAGCTCAATAATCTTGATGATCAGCACCAGCTTCTGTTGCGTGGTGAGCGCCTGGTTCACCTGCTTTACAATCTGCATGATCTTCGCCCAATCGTCTACAAACTGTTGGGTGTCTTCATCCAGCGTACTAAGTTCCTGGCGTGTATTGATCTCGTTGGTTTGACAGAACTCGTCAAATAACTTGAGATAGTAATTCGTAGCCTCTCGATTCAGGTGAAGGCTGAGAAACTCCTTGATCTTCGTGCGTTCATCTTCTGTTATACGCTCACGAGCAACGATGGCAAAAAGTTGTATAATGGCCTTGAGCAGTTCTTCACTCATAGATTCAGTCTAGGTGCGACCAAAATAGTAATTAAAAAATTAAAAATGCGCACCGTTCGCAGATCATCTGAAACAAAAAAAGCCACCCTGCATATACAGAGCGGCTCTATGAATGGGCTATGATCCCTTTTTACTTTACAGAAACCTGACGGGTAATTCCGTTTACAGTTACCGTTACATTTTTACAATCGCCTACACCATAGTCAATTATAATTTCTTTCGTACCATCGATCACATATTTTTTGATACCATCAACAGCCATGAAGCATGTGCGCGTATACACCAGGTCTTCCTGCAGCGACACGGCATACGTTCTGCCACCACGGGTTGTACCGTTGGCTACACTGGATTTATCGATGATCAATTGGTCTTGCAAACGTGTTGCTCCTTTCTCCCACGACCAGGTAATGTTCGAGCTGCGTGTAGCCACATCGCCATCCGGGAAGGTTGCTTTACCATCCGTAAGCACTACATTAAATTTAGGAGCATCTTCTGTACTGCCGGTAACATTGGTAGATGTGCGCGTGCCTTCCAGCTTTATACCATTCACATAATAATTATCTGTAGTTTCCACCACAGTCGAGCCCGGCTGGAAACGTCTCTTATAGTAAGCAAAGATCAATTTACCTGAGCGAATATTACCTCTTGAATCTGTACATCCTGTTCCGAAATCAACCGTGATCGTACCTTTTGGAACATCGGCAGTAGAAGCCGCATCGCGTTCCAATGTAACGGTAGCACAGCTAAAGCGCGAGTCATCAATAGTAATAGTAACAGAGCCTTCTACACGGCCGGTACTCAACTGCGCTTCGCTGGGAGTTGCAATTGCAACGCTTCCCATGTCATCCATATCCTGGTAATACGAGTCAGTCACAGTTTCCTCTGAAATATCCTGTGTGTCTGATGCTGTTAAACGCTTATCTTCGTCCTGGCATGATGCCATCAGCGCTATAGCTGCGATCAGGCTTAAAGATGATGAGCGGGTGAAGAGATTTGTGATTTTCATAAATTGGTGAATTTTCTGTTGTGTTTGAGGTTTAGATTGTGACGGGGTTTAAAGGTTTAACGCCCGGAAAAAATTATTTTTGATCTTTAAAGAACTTTAACGGGCTAATGTAACCATGCGAGTAAGATTAATTCTGATTCTGAGTTTTGTGTGTGTGCTGGAGAGTGTTGCACAGATCCCTGTAAAGATTGCCAAACTGAAATACCAGGGCGGTGGCGATTGGTATGCCAACAAAACAGCATTACCTAATCTCATCGAGTTTTGTAATCGCGAGCTCAACATGACACTGGCCGATGAAGAAGATATAGTAGAAACGGGCAGCCGCGATATATTTCTGTATCCCTATATATATATGACTGGCCACGGCAACGTGGTGTTTACAGATGCGGATGCCAGCAACCTGCGCAAATACCTGACAGGCGGTGGCTTTCTGCACATTGACGATAATTATGGTCTCGATAAATTTATACGCATTGAACTAAAGAAAGTATTTCCGGAACTGGAACTGGTGGAATTACCATTCGATCACCCGATCTATCAC
>NZ_DATCSD010000365.1:0-10600 GCF_036568665.1 Ohtaekwangia sp.
CAGTTATCAAAGAAATAATCGTAACGATACTGCTCGTTTTCCGGAAGTGCATTCCACTGCAGGAAGTCATAGATCTTTTGCTTTTGAGCTGGCGTAAGGTTCAGCACCTGCTCGTGTATATAGCGGTTATAGTAAATATATACATCGCGAAAGCGAGGGTAATCAAAAACACCCAGCTGGTAATACATATACCCTCTGGCAAAGTTTAGATAGAAGTTGGGCTGATTAAAATTGAATACACCGTAGTTATAGGCTTCGTCTATGTTTTGTTCCGGATCGTACACACGAAAAGCGCTATGCCCGAAAGCTGAGTATAATTCTCCTTGCCATGGCCCGAACGTGATTACGGAAATAGTGGCCTGCTCAGAAAGCTGAATGGCCTGCGCATAGCTGAAAGAGGTAATGCAGAGAAAAAGGAATAAAAGTTTTTTCATGATGAAACGATTCGTTTTCAAGGGCATAAAATGAATTTCGAAAGATAACCACATTACAATAATCCATCCGATAGTTTTGAAGAGTATCTTGCATCCCTATATGATGCGTGCGTGGAAAGATCAGGTGAATTTCGCGTCCGGGCTCACAGCCAGGCGTGTATGGAATGCTGCACAGATATTTTCCAGTTACCATCGTTCCAAACATTCCGGTTTGCCCCGTATGCAGGGGCTGCCGATCAGTATATCGTTCGAGCCGACAACCTCCTGCAATCTGCGCTGTCCGGAGTGCCCCAGCGGGCTGCGGTCGTTTACACGGCCAACGGGTATGTTGCAGAAGCCGTTGTTTCAGCAGGTGATCGATCAATTGGCACCAACGCTCAGTTACCTTACTTTTTATTTTCAGGGAGAACCCTATCTGCATCCGCAGTTTCTGGATATGGTGCAGTATGCCGCGCAGAAAAAAATATATACAGCTACCTCTACCAATGCACATTATCTGAAAGATGAAAGCGCCAGGTTAACTGTTGAATCGGGTCTCAACAGGCTTATTATATCCATTGATGGCACTACACAGGATACCTATCAATCGTATCGTGTAGGAGGAAGCCTCGATAAAGTAATAGAAGGCACACGCAATATTATAGCGTGGAAGAAAAAGCTGAAGTCGCTCACACCTCACGTCATCTTTCAGTTTCTTGTGGTGAAACCCAACGAGCACCAGATACAGGAAGTATACAGGCTTGCCGAAGAGCTGGGTGTTGACCAGGTGGTGTTAAAGACCGCGCAGATATATGATTATGAGCAGGGCTCTGATCTTATACCCGCGCAGGAAAAATATTCGCGCTATCGCCAGTTAGAAGATGGCTCATATACCATTAAGAACAAGCTGGATAACCATTGCTGGAAGATGTGGCACAGTTGTGTGATTACGTGGGATGGAAAAGTAGTGCCTTGTTGTTTTGATAAAGATGCACATCATGTGCTGGGCGATCTGTCGAAAGACTCCTTTGAAACTATCTGGAATAGCGAAGCTTATCAAACATTCAGAGCTTCTTTGCTTCGATCAAGAAGTGAAATAGAAATTTGCAGGAACTGTACGGAGGGAACGAAAGTCTGGGCGTAAAAACTCAGAGACCTTTTTCTTTTAGCTGTTTTTCGATCTTGGCGAAATCAAGAGAAGAGGTTGCACCACATTTTCCACAGCCAGATTCACAAGCAGACTTTGCCTTGAAATTACGATAGAGCATGCGCCCGATATATACCAGGGCAAGTGCGAATACAAGGGCTACGATCACGTTCTGAATCATGATACAAAGGTAATATAGTTTTGAAACTCCGCCTATCCGCGGAAGGTTCCTTTCGTGGTAAATAAATGTCCGCAGCCGGACGAGCCCTCACATATCTGAACAAACAAAACTGCGTGGTGCTGCAAAATCTTCCTTTTTAGAAGTAAAATCAGAATGGCACGATGTTGAAAGATGAGGCGTGGGCTAAACCGTGAGCTATGTTTAAAAATTATCTCAAAACAGCTTTTCGCAATCTGTGGCGCAATAAAGGTATTTCGATGATCAACCTTGCCGGGCTTACGCTGGGCATTTCGTGCAGCCTGGTGTTGTTTCTGATGGTGCTATATATGAGCAGCTATGATGCGTTTCAAACAAAACGCGATCGTATATACCGGGTAGTTAATCAGTGGCAGGGAAACAGTGGTATAGAATATCAATCGGGTGTGCCAGCTGTGTTACCCGAAGCCTTTCGCACCGACTTTCCGGAAGCCGAAGAAGTGGTATTTATATCGGAAGGAAGAAGCTCGCTGGTATCTATACCTCAAAAAAATGGAGAGTATACTAAATATCAGGAAGACGATGGTATAGCTTTTACAGAGCCATCGTACTTAAAAGTGTTTGATCGTACTATCGTTTTTGGTGATGCCGGTAAAGGACTGGATGAACCGAATGAAGCCATTATAGCTGCGGGATGGGCGAAGAAATATTTTGGTAAAGAAGATGTTGTTGGCGAAATACTAAAATATGATGACAACGAATATCGCATCACCGCGGTGATGGAAGATGCTCCACCGAATACAGATTTTCCATTTAACATGTTGCTTTCCTATAGCACTATTAAGAAAGTAAGAGAAGAAGCCGGATGGAATAGTATATGGAGTGGAGAGCAATGCTACTTTCTGTTAAAAGAAAATGAACCGATTGCCCGTGTTGAAAATCGTATGCCTGCATTTTCGAAAAAGTATTTGGGCGATGATGCAGAAGAAGAGAAATCCAGGTTCTTTTTACTTCCGCTTACGGCTATGCATTTCGATGAGCGATTTGATACCTATTCTGAAACTACCGTATCGCGCGCATCACTCATCGGCTTTGCTGCCATTGGCATCATTCTCATAATTACTGCGAGCATCAATTTTATAAATCTCTCTACAGCAGAAGCCATCAAGCGCTCGAAAGAAGTTGGCGTGCGCAAATCATTAGGAAGTACACGTGGTCAGTTAGTACGTCAGTTTTTAGGTGAGACTACACTGGTAACATTGGTTGCTATTATACTCGCATTGTCGCTCACGCAAATCATGTTGGGTTTTGTAAATCCGTTCATGAAAATGAATCTGTCGCTTGATTTTACCAATGGCATGTTGTGGGTATTTCTTGTTTTGGTTACAGCCGTGGTATCTATACTATCCGGACTATATCCGGCATTTGTTGTGTCAGGCTTTAAACCAGCGCTTGCATTGAAGAACCTGGTGAGCAACAAAAATTCATCAGGCTATATGCTGCGCAAAAGTTTAGTGGTAATGCAATTCTGTATCTCGCAGGTGCTGATCATCGGCACCATCGTTATTGTAAATCAGATTCGTTACTCACAAACAAAAGAATTAGGCTTTGCTAAAGATGCGATCATCATTGCTCCCATTCCTGAAAAAGAAAAACCCAACGCACCGGGTAGTGGTGTGAGTAAAATGCGAACACTTCGCGAAGAAGTAGCGCGTATACCCGGCGTTGCTATGGCCAGTCTGGGCAGTGCGCCCCCATCATACGGGCATGTGTCCAGCACAGATTTTACAGTACAGGGTGCAGAGAAATCATACGAAACACAAGTAAAGATGATCGATGGAAATTATCTGGATCTCTATAAGATCGAATTACTGGAAGGACAAAATTTACAAGACCTTGATACCGCCAACGGATACCTGGTGAATGAACGCCTGGCATATATAGCGGGCTATACGAAACCAGCCGATCTGGTTGGTAAAGTGATTCAACTCTGGGGTAAAGATTTTCCGGTAGTTGGTGTTGTGAAGAACTTTCACACCATGTCGTTACATGAACCGATAGAAGCAACTATACTTTTTAATCGCATACGTGGCTACGAAACGCTGGCTATAAAAGTAGATATGAATAAGGCGCAGCAAGTGATAAGCGATTTGAAATCGAAATGGGAAGCAACCTATCCGGAACATTTATTTGAATATCAATTCCTCGATCAAAATATAGGTGAGTTCTACGAAGGCGAACAACGCCTGTCGGTATTGCTTACCATCTTTACTTCAATGGCTATATTTATTGGCTGCCTCGGTTTGTTTGGACTCGCTACATTTATGGCGAATCAAAAAACAAAAGAGATCGGTGTAAGAAAAGTATTGGGAGCCTCGGTAGAAAGTATAGTGTTGATGTTCTCTAAAGAATATGTAAAACTGATCCTGCTCGGATTTGTATTCGCGGCACCCTTAGGTTGGTTTGTGATGAATCGCTTTCTGGAAAAATTTGTCTACAAGATTGAATTAGGTGTGCCAATATTTTTAATGACACTAGGTGCTACATTGCTCATTGCCATGATCACTGTAGGCTACAAATCGTTCAGGGCAGCAACCATTAATCCGGTTAATTCGCTGCGTTCCGAGTAACCATCCTTATCCTTCATACCTTGAAAAGCCTTTAGAAATGAAGGCTTTTCGCATTTTAAGGCTTTTAAAGAGGTCTAAAAACCACTTGCTAAGAACAAACTCCCAGTTGCTCATTTTCAATGTTATAGCTTCCGGAATCTTTGTAATCTTGTATTGATTTCTACAACCCCCTCTTCCGATGAAGCTCAAACAACAAATCACCCTGTTGATCAGTCTGGTGCTTTTAGTGCCCTCTATACTGATAAGTTCCATTGCCATCTACAAAATAAAGTCACAGGCATCTAGCGATATTGATTTTTATCGCGTAGATGAAATGAACAAACTCAAGCTGTATATCAAGCATATCACAGATATTGGGTATGGCCTTGTAGAAGTGAACTATAAACAACTGCAGGATTCGCTGGCCGCAGGCGATAGTTCTGTCTCAGCAGAAATACTGAAGAAGCGCATGCTCGATCGATGCCTGGAGGTGCTCTCCGGAATACGGTTTGATAAGGGCGAAGGATATTTCTGGATAACCGATAACAAGCTCCCGTTCCCCACCATGCTGATGCATGCAGAGAAGAAAAATCTGAAAGGTGCTGTGCTCGATGATGCCAAGTATAATGTTGAGAAACACACCGGCAAGAATATATACCAGCTTCGCGCAGAGCTTTGTAATTCCAAAGGCGAAGGCTATGTAGAATATACTATGAAGAAGCCGGGTACGGACGAAGTGGATAACAAACTTTCGTATTCAAGATTATTTGCTCCGTTGGGATGGATCATCTCTACCGGATTTTATACCGATCAGATTGAACGCTCGATTGCAGCCAAGCAGGAAGAAGTAAACAAACAGATCGGTCATGTAGTGCTGGTTATATTGAGTATAACAGCGATTATATTGATCACCGGTCTTACGATAGCGTTTTACTTCAGCGCGCGTCTTACACAAGCTATACTTACTATAAAAGAAAAACTGCAACAGCTTGCCAGCGGTGAGCAGACAGAAGAAGTTGTTTCATCGCGTAAAGATGAAGTGGGGGAGATGACCACTTCGCTCAACATGCTGGTGAAAGGACTTCGAAGCTATACTTCATTTGCCAAAGAGATTGGTAAAGGTAACCTGGTGCAATCATTCGAGCCGCTCAGTGAATCCGATATACTCGGTAACGAATTGCTCGATATGCGCAACAACCTGAAGAAGGCTGCCGATGAAAAAAATGTACGCGACTGGATCAACGAAGGTATGGCATCGATGGGCGATGTGTTGCGTAAAAACAGTGCTGATACCAAAGAGCTTGCACATGACATTATCAAATCGCTGATCAAATATCTGAAGGCTAACCAGGGCGCTTTGTTCCTGGTAGTAACAGGCGACAATCCGAATGATACATACCTGGAGCAGGTAGCCACGTATGCATACGACCGGAAGAAATTCATGACAAAAAAGGTTGGAATGGGAGAAGGCCTTGTGGGGCAATGTGTGTTGGAGAAGGCCACCATTCACCTTGTTGAAATTCCGAAGAACTATGTTACGATAACTTCCGGGCTAGGCGAAGCACAGCCGGAAACTATTCTCATTGTTCCGCTCATTCACAACGATGAGGTGTTTGGTGTGATCGAGATTGCATCGTTTAGCAAACTGCTGCCGCATGAAATAACTTTTACTGAGAAAGTAGCAGAAAGTATAGCGAGTACAGTTTCTACTGTGCAGATAAACGAACGCACCAAGCGATTGCTGGAGCAAAGCCAGCAGATGTCTGAAGAATTGAAAGCACAGGAAGAAGAACTTCGTCAGAACCAGGAAGAGCTGCAGGCAACACAGGAGCAAATGCGCAGACGCCAGGTAGAACTGGAACGCGAAAATGAAATGCTGAAACAAGGACGATCATCAGCCAATACAAAATCAACGGATCATATACCGGCAGAAGCCCTTTAAAAACCTGGAGAATATCAAGAGATGAAACGATCGATTATTGCCCTCGCTTTTTTAGTTCTGCCAGTATTACTTCATGCCCAGGAAAATTACTGGATCAAACCTGATAGTCTTTACAAGTATGTGCAGCCTGTAGCAAGTCTGCAGTTTTGGAGCACCTATACACAGGGAGAGAAAGCGCAGCTGGAAGATAATGCCCCGATGGAGGCTATGCAGAACCGGTTGAACTTTATGATTCGCAGGGCACGTATAGGTTTTAAAGGCAAGCCTTATTCGCGATTGAATTATGTAGTAATGATTCAGTACGATAATATAGGGAAAGATAAATTCAGCGGTGTTCGCGGATCAACCAACACTGGGCAATTAGGTATACTCGATGCGTATGCAACGTGGCGCCTGAGTAAAAATGATATGGCTTCTGTTACCGTGGGATATTTCCATCCGCAGATAAGCCGCGAATGTGTTACAGGAGATTTACTGGTGAATTCGCTCGATAAATCACCAACACAAAGCTATATCCGCCAGGATATAGATGGTAAAAGTTACGGACGTGCCACGGGTATAAATCTTGGTGGTATGACTGCCAAGCACCTGGTTACGATCGATTATAACGTAGGTATATTCAGTAACAACACAACATCATCCGAGTTTCCGGAATCTTCCGGTAAATACTGGAGTCCGCTGGTAGTAGATCGTGTCACGTTTACGGTGGGCGATACCGAGAAGAAAAATTATTCGATCAACTACGATGCAAACAACTACTATAGCAAACGCAAAGGTATAACGGTGGGCTTGAACAGCTCGATGCAGGGCAAGACCGATATATTTACTTCTAACTATGCCGGTGGTTTTGATGTGCTGTTCAACTATGGCAACTGGAATATAGATGGCGAGTGGATGTATATGGAACGACACAACGAAGGCCAGCGCTATACAATGAAAGCATCGCACGTACGTGCCGGGTATAATGTAATTGTAGCAGATAAATATTTTCTGGAGCCCTGTGTAATGGTGGCTTCTTTTGAAGGAGATCCGGGAGCACAGTTCAGTGGCGAAGATCAGATGCTGGATGTTGGTGTGAACTGGTATCTGAACAAAAAGAACTGCAAGCTAAGCTTACACTATATAGCACAGAAGGGACATGGCGATAACAATTATACCGATGATGTTACTTTCAGGAAAGGTGACTTCGCTGCGCTTGCACTGGTTGTGCTGATGTAAGGGCATAATCGCAGTTAATTGTATTGCACGAACGAGGGCGGGTTCACAAACCGCCCGCTATATTTCAATCGCACATTGGTGGTGACTTTAAAACTAAATTCGTTTACGCCTTTAACATTGGTGGGGAAATAGAACGCACGTAACTCGATCGTACCAAAGATCAGGTTCTCATTTCGTATACGCACACCACCGGTAGTGCCCCAGAAGAAATCGCGCGAAGTTTGTTTCTCAGGCACAACTTTTAACAATGCATTTTCAAGGGAGAGAAAGGGAGCAAAGCGGAAGCCTACTAATTTCCAGTTTGTAAATAAAGTGGTCTCTAACCGTAAGGAGATCCGTTGTGAACCATATAAACTATCCGGTGCAAAACCCGTCAGCTCATCATTCAGCGTAAGCAGCTCACGCGAAACATTGTTATACGATCGTGCATAACCGGCTTGTATCAAATGCCTGATTTTTACTTTGCCCGGCTCATATAGCTTGCTGTAAACAGTACCATCGGCATAAAAGAAAGTATCAGACGATTTTCTGTTTGTAAAGAATGTACCTATACCGGCTGTTATAGTAGCGAAGCTCCCGTTCTTGTTAACAAAACCTTTTACCATAGAAGCACCGGCATACATTCGCTTCATGCCCATCTCTTTTGCCCAGCCGGTAGTGACCGTTACTGTTTTACCATAGGGCACGTCTTCTGTACGGCCGAAGCCATATATATAGCGTGTCTTATAAAAGTTCTGATTATAGAACGTCATCTCACCCAATACAAATTTCTGATCGTTATAGATAGGATTGAGTTTTTCCTGTGGCTGTATTGGCTGACGCGAATAATGTTGTCTATAGTAGCGCAGCGCTACAAAGTGACGATCGCGGTTGCGTGCCAGGTTGCCAATGCTAAAGTTATACCCGCCCCATACATCTTCAATATTATACCGGTAATTCCGAAAGAGACTATCGGGCGCCTGGTATACATTGCGCGACCAGTTACGACTTACTTCAAGCCCTCCGGCCAATCGCGAGTAAGGAGATACCAATGGCCTGTCGAGACGAATAAAGTATGCATATTCATTTTCATTGCCGAGACTTCGGGCATTATCAAGCTGCGTATATCCCGCTGTTGCATTGATAAGTGTACCCCCTAAACTTGATTTTCGATAGAGTACATCAAAGCCCACAAAGGGTGCACGATTTCCTTCGAAGCCAAAATCAGTTTGCAGTCGTTGCCCCATACCAAAGAGGTTGGCATCATAGAGGCCTATACGATAGTCGTCTATACCAGACGTTGATACACGTCCGCCCAAACTGAATACATCTCGTGTTACGATTTCAAGATCTACCGAATCAGGTCCTACACGATGAACAATAATTTTGGAGTCGAGAATAAAATCAAGATCACGCAGGTAACGTTCATTATCTGCTATACGATATGGGTTCAGGGGTTTGTTCTCGCGAATGAACAGGTTATCGCGAATGACACTTTCATGTGTAGTGGAGTGAAGCGAGTTGGCAACTTTCGTAACTGCATTACGAAAGCTGCGTGTAGAGTCGTACATCGTTCTCTCAAAACCGATATGGTTGATGATGATGTGACGAATGATTTTCCCTTCGTACGGTAAAAAGGGCGCCTCACTTTTTATAGTGATCTCAGCATCCGGGCTTGGCTTACGCGATATAGTTTTCATCACCTCTTTAGAGAGGCGATTATCCATAATCTTTTTGTTCCGCGTGGTGTCGGTTTGCGCCAGCAGCCCTTCACTCAGGGTCAGGATCAGTACAAACAGCGCAAACAGCCTCATGCCAGACAATTGAAAAGATTGATTCGGAATTTACAAAAAAGGATTAACGGATGAAGCCTTCTGCTTATTGACTTTCCGTAAATGATTTTTTATTCAGTTAAAATTGATAAAAAACCATTCCTCTTCTTCCCGCAAAGTCCGTGCTGATCTCTGATCCGAAGCCTTAAACATTGAACATTTGAACCCTGAACTTGTTTATTTACTCCATGAAAATTCACAGATCACCGGCAGGTGATCGGAAGGATAATACGAACCATCATTATCGGTAATCACGTGGTAATTTTTAGGCGACCATCCATCGGAGTAAAAGATATAGTCTATCACACGGCATGGCTCGGATGCTACAAAGAAAGTGCAGAATGTACCTTGTGTTTCTGAGGCCGGGCGAGCAGTATGTATTTTTAGCACGGTGCCATCAACCATGGTTCTATAGGCTGCCTGCGAAGGTTCGCTGTTAAAATCACCAGTAACTATAACGGGAAGTCCGTTGCGTAACGCAGCAATTTTTTCTTTGATGAGCGCTGCACTTTTTCCACGTGCAACTTCACCAATGTGATCAAAGTGTGTGTTAACAATCATAAAGGTTTTCTTCGTAGCAGCATCATGTATAACAGCCCAGGTTGCTACGCGGGTAATGGCGGCATCCCAACTCTTGCTGCCCGGTATATCGGGCGTTTCAGAAAGCCAGAATGTATTTTGTTTCTCAACCGAGAAGCGTTTCTTCTTTAACAGAATAGCAGAGTATTCGCCTTTTGTTTTACCATCATCGCGGCCAACGCCTACAAAAGTATATTCCGGTAAATTGGTAAGAAGGTCTTGCAGTTGGTGATGCAGTGCTTCCTGCACACCCAGTATATCCGGATCGTATTTACGGATCAGGTCATATACCTTGTTGGTTCGCTTGGGCCATTGATTAACGCCATCCGACTCTGCATCCAGGCGAATGTTATAGGTCATTACCTTCAGCGATTGTGCATGTGTGGCAAGCGATAGCATTGCGAATAATGCAATAAAAATATTCTTGTTCATAATCAGTACTGGTTGTTCTGCAAGATAAACAGCCGGAGATTAATATGACTTTAAATTTCTGTCACCTGTTGATAACCAGCGAAATCTTGTGTAACATTATAGACGAGTTCACCATTTTTGCCTGCTCCGTTGGCTTTTTTTCAGAATGTGCAGTATGAAGCAGACAATACAATGATCACTTTGTTGGTTCGTTAGAATTTATACCCTCTAAATTTCTGTCTATGGATCACGCTGAAATCTTTATCCCGCACATCGTATCAACCTGATATAAGCAGGTATATATCTATACTTG
>NZ_DATCSD010000366.1:0-14226 GCF_036568665.1 Ohtaekwangia sp.
TAACAAAGCAGACTTCTGTCTTCCTTCCGGATACCGTTTAATAATTCGCTGCACGAGCTCCATTGTCTCTGCTGAAAATTGTACCCGATCTTTCTGTTCACTCATCGTTTTGTCCGTTAAGCGTTATTCGTTATTTGTTAACCGTACCTGCATTAACAAAAAACTTATAACATTTCACTTTCTATCTATACTATATATACTCTTACGATCTTTATTTTTTCACGAATACCGTGCAACCAGTATGGCTCACGATTACGCGTCAAGTTCTCCGGCAATCACGTTCATGCTACTCATAGTGATCACGGCATCCGATAACATCGAGCCTTTGATCATCTCCGGGTATGCCTGATAGTAAATGAAGCATGGTCTTCTGAACTGCAACCTGAATGGCGTTCTTCCGCCATCGCTGATCAGGTAAAAACCTAACTCGCCATTACCACCTTCTACACAGTGATATACTTCGCCCTTCGGAATTTCTGTTTCACCCATCACAATCTTGAAGTGATAGATGAGCGCTTCCATATCGTTATATACTTCTTCTTTTGGAGGAAGGCAAAACTCAGGCACGCGGGCGCTATATATACCGGCAGGTTCTTTCTTTACTTTTTCTATCGCTTGTTTAATAATGCTCAGGCTCTGCCACATTTCTTCCTGGCGCACCATGAAGCGATCATATGTATCACCATTGGTACCTACAGGAATAATGAAATCAAATTCTTCGTATGATGAATACGGAGTCATTACGCGTACATCATAATCAACACCGGCCGCTCTCAGGTTGGGACCGGAGAAGCTATAGTTAAGCGCACGTTCTGCAGATATAGGGCCGCAGTTAATCGTGCGATCCATAAAGATACGGTTGCGCTCCAGCAGGTTTGAAAATTCCTGAAACGCTATAGGAAAGTCAATCAGAAATTTATCGATCTTATCCCAGGCTTTCTGAGGTATATCGCGTTCAAGACCACCGATACGACCTATATTCGTTGTTAAACGTGCACCACAAATCTCTTCGAAGATTTCATAGATGCGCTCGCGCATTTGAAAGAGGTATAGGAACCCGGTTGTTGCTCCGGTATCCTGCCCTATAATAGTATTACAAATGATGTGATCGGAGATACGTGCCAGCTCCATAATGATAACGCGGAGATACTGTACACGCTTCGGGATTTCTATTTTCAACAATTTCTCTACCGTCATGTGCCATCCCATATTGTTGATGGGCGATGAGCAGTAGTTCATGCGGTCGGTAAGCGGAGTAATCTGATAGAATGGTCTGCGCTCTGCTAACTTTTCGAATGCGCGGTGAATATACCCAATGGTTGGTTCGGCATCCATGATGATCTCGCCATCCATCTTCAGTACGTTCTGAAATATACCATGCGTAGCTGGGTGTGTAGGCCCGAGGTTCAGGTATGAGTATTGTTTCTCTCCTGCTTTTCCTTCTTGCTCGATAACCGGTTGATTCAATTCTATCATAGTAATTATCGTCCAAACATAGTATCGTTCTTGTCTTCGCGTCTCTGGTCTTCCAGCGGATATTCTTTCCGCAGCGGGAAGATGATCATGTCTTCCACATTGAGAATGCGTTTGAGATTCGGATGTCCTTCGAAGTTTACGCCGAAGAAATCGTACGTTTCACGCTCCAGCCAATTGGCTCCGGAGAAAATGTGTGAGATAGTCGGAGTCACCGGGTTCTCTTCCGGAAGAAATATCTTCAGTCGGATGCGCACATTTTCCACCAGGTTGTGAAGCTGATACATAACTGCAATCTGCTTCAGCTCCGGATAGTGAATACCTGCCAGTGTGGTCAGGTATTGAAATTTGGTGTCGGGGTGGTTATACAGGAATTGAATAATCTCTACGATCTTTTCTTTCTTCAGAGAGATGGTGAGAAAATCGTAAGGTGCATCTATATGAAGGATTTGATCCTCATACCTGTCTTTAAGCGCGGTGATGATTTTGTCCTGAGTAGAACCTTCCATTGGTTCGGTTTCGGTTTTCGTTTATATGCTGATCGTGATCTGTTATATATATCAATCTATACTATATCTGTTGCCAGATAAAGATCGATTAGTAACAGACAGCGATTACTCTATTCCGTACTGGTTCAGCATGGCTTTGTATTCCGGTGAATCTCTTCTGCGAAGTGATTCCGTTTCTACGAGGTGCTGAATTTTCAAAATGCCATCTATAATTTGTTCGGGGCGTGGGGGGCACCCGGGTACGTATACATCTACCGGAATGATTCGGTCGATGCCTTGCAGTACACTATATGTATCAAAAATACCACCGCTACAGGCGCAGGCTCCTACAGAAATCACCCAGCGTGGTTCTGCCATCTGTTCATATACCTGACGCAGTATAGGTCCCATCTTTTTCGCGATAGTTCCCATTACCATCAACAGGTCGGCCTGGCGCGGAGAGAAGCTGAGACGCTCCGAACCAAAACGCGCAAGGTCGTAATGCGATGCCATGGTTGCCATAAACTCGATACCACAGCAGGATGTCGCAAATGGTAAAGGCCAGATCGAATTTTTACGTGCAAGCCCTACCACCTTGTCGAGGCTGGTAGCAAAGAACCCTGCACCTTCGTAGCCTACCGGCTTTGCTCCTACTGTTACACCTTGTTGTATGCTTGTTGATTCCATAGCTTCTCGTTATTAATCTTTCCCTCTTAATCTTCCCACTTCAGAGCACCTTTCTTGATCAGGTAGAAGAAACCTACCAGAAGCAAGGCAATAAAGGTGACCATCTCTACAAATCCGGGTATCCCCAGCTCTTTAAAGTTAACAGCCCAAGGGTACATAAAGATCACTTCGACATCAAATAAAACAAACAGGATAGCAACGAGAAAGTATTTTATGTTGAACGGGACCCGGGCGTTGCCTTTTGATTCGATTCCACATTCAAATGTATCAAGCTTGACTTTGCTGTTGCGCTTCGGACCGAGTGCGTGGGTAGCAATCATCGTTACAACGATGAACCCCATCGCGAACAGAAACATCAACGCGATCGGAAGGTACTGAGCTAAATCCTGATTTTCCATAGCGTGTTTTGAATGCGGTAAATTTCGTTTTTTATCCTTCAAACTCCACAAAAGGCCAATAATAATTTACAGGTTTTTCGCAGCGATCTATCTTAAAACATTACACATGGGTTCAATAGAAAGTTCACTATTATACTGTGAGCAACTAAGTAACTGCTATACTTATCATTGACAAAAGTTACTGATAGCAGTGAGTGTATAAGGAAATGAAAATTCGGCAATCGTGTTAGAGTAACACAATCGTTATTATATAGATTGATTATAAATAACCTATACCTGTAGTCTGTAAAATTAAAAAGAGGTTAGGGCTACCGTTGCGTGAGGCAAGCCTATCCTATAATGGTGGTAAATTTACTTCGGCTTCTCTGTAGCCAGCACCATTCTGATCTTGTTCTTGGCACCGATCTCTACAACACTTACAAGATCCTGAACGGTTGCTCCATAAGGAATATGCACGACAACAGTTGGGTCTGCCATACCTGCACATTGCTTAATAAGTGTAGACTCCAATTGACTGAAGCTCACTTGCTGTTTGTTTACATAGTAACGTTTGTCTTCTGTTACTACCAAAGCAATAGGAGAACGGTTGACGCTCTGATTAGCGCCAGACTTTGGAAGAGGTACTTTTATAACGGCCGGATTCGTAACCGTTGAAATGATCAGGAAGAACAGCAGCAAAAAAAACATGATGTCGTTGAGCGATGATGTCGCTACTTCATGGGCAAACTGTTTCCGGTGTCTGATCTTCATGACTCAGGAGTAAGGATGGAACGCATAAAATCAAAAACGTCTTTCTGCATCTTCAGGGTAAAGATGTTTACACGTTGCTGAAGTATGTGATAGGCACAATACGAAATAACACCCACAAAAAGACCGGCACCACTGGTGATCATCTTTTCATACAACCCCCCGGCTATGATACCGATGGTGATGTTATCGGTTTGAGATATATTATAGAAGATGTGAATGATACCGGAGATCGTACCAATGAAACCGAGCATAGGAGCCACACCTGCTATGATACCCAGGTAGCCCATGTTCTTTTCCATCTCAGCGACTTCTATATTCGCGGCAGATTCCATCATGCTTTCCAGTTCTTTCATCGGCTTGCCGATGTGTTCAAGACCAACCTGTATGATCTTGCCCGTTGCTGATGCATCTTGCGCAGCATACATGCGAGCGCTTTTTATATCAGCATTCTTCAGGTATTGCTTGATCGATGATACAAACTCCTTCTTCTCTTTTGTTACCGTGTTGAGATATAGGTAACGCTCAAAGAAGAAATAGGTAGCAATGAACCCCAGAATGGCGATCGGTATCATAATCACTCCACCCTTCATAACCATATCCAGCAACGATAATGAATCGGCAGCAGAAGTAGTTATAGTAGTGGTATCCGAAGCAGAAGAAATCTGTAAGAGGATAGTGGGAATACTGAACATTGGAAAAGCGGGATTTTATTTAATGGCAATAGTAGCAATATTACTGCTACTATCACCATATATAAGATTTTAAGTCTGAAAGCTCTGTAAAAAATCTATACTAGAACGAGAGCTTTCAAAAGGTTATTGCGTGCGCTTAACGACTGCCTTGAGGCTTCGGCTTCTTTTGCTGCTGTTGTGCCTTCTTGATCGCATCCAAATATGCAATTGCTTTTTCGTTGGTTGGATCGATAGCCTTCAGTTTCTCAAAAATCTCTTTCGCTGTTTTAAAGTCACCTTTGGTATCGTAGTAATAACCGAGGTAGCTGTAGGCATCAATCAGATCAGGCTTCGTTTTGCTTTTATCCGGATTCGCTTCTGCTATCTCTACCACTTTATCAAAGTAAGGTTTAGCAAGTCCCAGTTTAAGATCCGGATCAAGGTTGGCCACCGATCTTGCTCTCCATGCAAAGCCAGTAGTATAAGTAGGTTGTGCTTCGCTCAATTGTCCAAATGTTGTATCTGCTTCATTGAATTTCTTAGCGAAATAATAGGATCTACCCAGTGCCAACAATTCCTGAGATGAAAGTTTGGTTTTGATACCTCTTAACTCTTTATAAGCATCGATCGCTTCAGGATATTTCTTCTGCTTGTAATAAGTTTCCGCTACAGTTTGCGCGATGTCAGCATTTTTCTCCAGTGTAAGACTTTTCTTAAAATTCAGGATTGCCAAAGAATCCTTTGCCTGCTTCTGATACATTTTTGCTACATATACATAGTCGCTTGCCTGTATCTCGCTCTGAGGAGCTTTAGCGAAGTATAGATCGAATATTTGTTCGCTCTTTGCTAACTCACCAGATTCAACCAATGAGTACGCATAATATTTATATACTGTAGCCGATACATCTGCACGCTTAGATAACTCTTCGAATACAGTGTTGGCTTTCTTATAGTCTTTCGCCATGAAAAGGAAGAATGCGTAGCGGAGTTTTGCAGGCTCAGGACGCTCTGTCAATGAAAGATATTTTTCGTATGCTTTCACTGCGTCAGCAGCTTTCTTCTGATTGTAGTATAATTCACCAAGTTCTTTATAGGCAAGCGCATAGTTTGGATCTGCAGCGATAGCATTTTTAAAATGCTCTTCAGCAGAACCAAGGTTTTTAGAGCGCTGGTATACTACACCAATTTTATACTGAGGAGTTCCGTTCTTCGGATCGAGTGATGAAGCCGTTTCAAATGCACTTACGGCATCACCACCTTTTACAAGCTTGGTATAGGTATCGCCCAACAGAATAAATGTTTCATAATCCGAGCTGTTGATTGACTTTGCTTTTTGCAGCAATGTCAAAGCATCGTTTGTGAATTTATCATTAGCAAGGTATGCTGTCGCAACTGCTTTCAGCACAGATGCATTTTTTGATTTGGTTTGTGCCAAGGCCTGATCCAATTGTGTTTTGGCTTCGGTCACATTATTTTCAAGCATTCGCAGGTATCCTTTACCTGCCAGATTCAATGCTTCTTTTGGATTTACTTCAAGACCTTTCTGAAAAGAAATCTCGGCTTTCTCTTTCTCACCATTGGCAATTTGAGCAAGACCCAGATAGTACAGTAAAGATGCATCTGCAGGATTTGCCTTCACCGCTTCAGTCAGCGTAGCAACCGCTTTGTTGGTTTGCTCGATTTCCATTTGCTGACGAGCTTGCTTAACAGCAGGAAGTTCCTGGGCTACAGCCAATGTAGCAGCAGCGATGAAGAATAAGAGCATTATCCCTCCGCTCCATGCTCGTTTCATTACTTCTTTCATGAGTTTATTTTAAGTTTAGATGTTACGTAAACAAACACGATGCCATACCCGCATTCCCTGTCAAAAGACCACAATCAGAGAATGCAGATACAATCAAATCAGACTGCTAAAATAAGGGTTGCCGATTAATTTCTACAATTCTTATCGGCATAGTAACAGGCACCAGACCGGCTTTTAATACAATTCGTTGCCCTTTTTCGCCAGCGACAAATGCAATGAATCCACTCGCCAACCCGGTGCGGGTTTCACGACCGATCATGGTAATTTCACGAACAAGCGGATATTGTTTCTGTGCTATATATGCCTGATAAGGCTGAAAGTATTCTGCACCATCATTCGAAAGTTCTGCTATACGAATGGCGTTTGTAAAAGCATTGGTGGTTGAATCATCTTCATCGCTGATCCAGCTCACACCAATAAGCCCGATGGCGTTTTCCTTCTTGGAAACATAATCTACCACAGCCGGATTATTTTGTACGGCAAAGCAGTTGGCTGGTAAAGAATCAATCTGAAGTGAATCTTTTAAATATCGGAGAATGCCTGAAGTAGGCTGATCGAATACAACTTCAATGGGCGAAGCTTTCGCCTTCGGGTCAAGTTGATTCCACTTGGTAATCCTGCCCGTTAAAATATCTTTTATCTGACTGATTGTAAACGAGGTGTCTTGCACAGCCCGGTTTAGTATCAGCGCGATACCTTCTTTGGCTACGGTAACCTGGTGAGGTTTAATGGTAAGCGCTTTGAAGGTTTCCATTTCTTCACTCCGCAGTTTGCGGGTAACAATAACCATTCGTGCAGTGTCTTGCAACAGTTTGGTCATTGCATCGGCTTCCGATGTATAAATAACTTTGATGTGAGCATTCACATACAAACGATGAAACGTATCGAGCTCTGCATCGAGCAACGGCTTCAACGATTCGTCTATAGCAATAGTAATGGAGCCTGACGTAGGCGTATCCAAAGTTTTACCTTTTTTATCACGCTGCGTGCAGGCTCCAAGCACTAATGCTGCTATAATGAAACTATGAAAAACAATCTTCATATCTACTTCTGAAAATATCGCTGGTACACTTTAAATGCTCTGAATAAACCATACGCAATAAGAAGAATTCCTAAAGGCAGAGCATAAGGTCCATGAATATTAATGATATCGGGGCGAGTGATCAGGGCAGCGCCTATACCTATATAGGCGGCTGCCATGATTAGTCCAAAGTATTTGATGACCATATCCATACCAGTCACCTTATACTCATCTGATTCTGTCTTCATTAGGTTGCCAGCTTAAACTTGATAGGCAATACGAAGCGTGACTTTACAGCTCGGCCGTTTTGCTTACCAGGCTTCCAGGGTGGCATGAGGTTTACAACGCGGATCGCTTCTTTATCGCACTCTGCGCTGATACCTTTTACTACCTGAGGATCGCTGATCTTACCTTCTTTATCTACCACGAAGCTCACGAACACGGATCCTTCGATACCCATTCTGCGGGCAGCGGCAGGATACTTCACGTTCTTCTGGAGAAACTTCGCCATAGATTCCAATCCACCTGGATATTCAGCTTGTTGCTCAACGACCATGAAGATCTTGTCTTCATCACTTTCAGTTTCCTGAACAACTTCCTGTACCGGCTCGTCAAAAACAACTTCGCCTGTACCTTCAATGTTCTCAGAACCTACATCGTTTTGCTTTACTTCTTCGATGGTTGGCATCTCTTCTTCTTCTACCACTTCTTTATCCGTTACCTGTGGAGGAAGATACTTGATGATCGTCTTCACTGGAGGCGGAATATTTACTTGTGGAGGAGGAGGTGTGTTTTGAATTGGCGGAGGCGGAGCGAGGTCCGTATACTTCACCGTTTTCAAAACAGGAGCTTCTACTTCCTGCTGTCCTTTGATCCATTCAACGATAGCAGGTCCGGCCAACGCCAGGGCTACTACCAGAACGGTTATGATTGCAGCAAGCACAACGTGCTTTGAGTATGACTTACGGTTCTCGTATGCACCATACTCTTTATTGCGGAATTCGAAGACTATATCTTCCCACCGCTGCGGTGTTAATTGTTCTGCTTTCATAAGTTCGATTCTTTTACAAGTTCCTTATCTGTTGAGGTGATCGGCACCAATGCATAACGCTGCATATTGGTAATGTTCATCTCATCCAGAATATCAACCATGTTCTTGTAGCGCGACTCGTCTGATGGTTTGATCAGAAGAATCATGCCTGGTATCTGCGCATTCTGCTGCATCAGTACTTTCCGGATTCCGTTCGCTGAAAAATCTGTCAGCTCAACTTTCGGATCAGTGATACCGTGATACCAGTAAATTTTATCGTTCGCTCCCAGGATGAGCGTTACTACTTTCTTCTCGTTCACTTCCGGAAGTTTATCTTCCGGCTTAGGCTTCTCAGGCATGGTGATTTCCATGGTCTGAGGCTTGCTTAAAGTCGTGGTGAGCATGAAGAAGGTCAACAACAAGAAGGCCAAATCCACCATGGGCGTCATGTCAATCCTTGTTGAGGATTTCTTTGCCCGGACTTTACCACCTTTTTTATGACCACCACCGCCACCGCCTTGACTTACTTCTGCCATGTCTTGTAGGGTTTAATGTTATGAAGGTTTAGTTCTTTCCATGTTTGTGATCAGGTTGAAGCGATTGACTTTATTATCAATCAGCGTGTTGATCACTTTCTCTACCACCGGGTAGTTTGAATCAGAATCACCTTTGATCGCTATACGCAAACTAGGGTTTGTCATACGCGAGAAGATGATCCAGTCTTTCAACTGGTTGTTCAAAGAGTCAACCGGTATACCAGGCTGCTCAACATTCTTACGTTCATCAGGCGGCATGTCAATGTATTGTTTCAAGTTACCTATTGGCAATCCGAAGCTTGACATTACTGCAAACCTTGACTTATCCTCTTCTGAGAACTGAATGTTATAGCGTTCCCCCATTTTATTCAACAATTCCTGACGGTTGTATTTACCATCGATACTGAAGAATACTTTGCCTTCTTTTGATATAGTAATCAAAAGAACGTTTGTCTCTGGTATTTTAATTTCCGAAACAGACGAGGGCATATCTACTGACACCGGTTCTTCAGGCGCAGCCGTGGCAGTGAGCATAAAGAACGTCACCAGCAGGAAGCCCAAATCCACCATCGGCGTCATGTCCAGTGATGGAGATGCTCTGTGTACTTTTACTTTTCCCATACGTCACTTATCCGTTTATGAATTACTATTAGTGCTTTCCTTGTTGTGTAGCAGCAAAGTTCTGCACGATGCTGTAACCAGCCTCATCGATACCATAAGTCAACGCATCGATTTTGCTTGTGAACAGGTTATAGAAAATGATCGCGATAGCTGAAGTACCGATACCAAGCGCAGTGTTGATAAGAGCTTCAGAGATACCGTTCGCAAGACCTACCGAGTCAGGAGCACCAGCTTGTGCCATAGAAGCGAACGCACGGATCATACCCAATACAGTACCTAACAGACCGATCAGTGTAGCGATAGAAGCAATTGTTGCCAGGATCACCAGGTTTTTCTCCAGCATAGGCATCTCAAGCTGAGTAGTTTCTTCGATGTCTTTCTGAATCATCGCGATTTTCTTTTCAGACTCGATGTTGCTGCTTGATGCAGTCAGTTCATTGTATTTCAGCAAACCAGCTTTTACTACGTTTGCTACAGAACCTTTTTGTTTGTCGCACTCAGCAAGAGCTTGTGTGATGTTACCACCCGCTACGAGTGAACGAATGCGTTGTACGAAAGTCTTAACGTTACCTTTTCCTTTTGCACGGCTGATAGTCAACGCACGCTCAATAGCGAACGTAAACACCATCAACAACAGACCGATCGCCAGTGGTACGAGATAACCACCTTTGTAGAAGATACCAAGGAAGTCGCCTTCGATAGGGTGACCTGCAGGATCTCCGCCCTGGAAGTGAGAAGGATCACCCAGAACATAATTCCATATAATAAAACCGATGATAAGTTCGATCACGATCACGGATGCCGCAAATCCAGACTTCAGGCTCTCAGCTAAAGAAGAAGAAGAAGAAGTTTGTGTAGTTTTCATAGTGAATGTTAATTGTTAATGGTTTTTAGTTTAGGAAATTTTGCGTTAGTATAATAATTTAAAGAGTGTGCAATAGTCACAGATTGTATTAATTATTTATTCAGTTTTTATTTCGTTTCATTTTTACCAAAGCTGTTTCTGTTTCGCTGCCAGGAGATTATCAGTGGAATAGTGGTTATCAGTACCATACCCCCCACAATGATCTCCAGGTGCTCCGTTATAGTGGGGAATGCATTGCCTAACAAGTGACCAGCCATCACCATGACAATAATCCACGTTGCTGCCCCTACAGCATTAAAAAAAAAGAACCTTCCAAAATCGATCCGAACCATACCCGCTAAGATAGGAACGAATGTACGGACAATGGGCAAAAATCTTCCCATAATAAAAGCTGTCATGCCATAGCGTTTGTAAAAATCATCGGCTACATCCATGTATTTCTTTTTATAGAAAAAATTTTCCTTTCTGTTCTTCAAATAATTTTCGGCCCATCGGCCAAAAGCATATCCTACACAAGTGCCTAACACTGCACACACTGTAAGCAATAAAATCAGCAGCCACACATTTATAGACAGGTGTTTTGTATCGCTCAAAATACCAGCTATGAAAAGCAGCGAATCGCCCGGAAGAAAAAAACCAAAGAACAGACCTGTTTCGGCAAAAATAATAAAGAGTAATAGTGCCAAACCACCCCATTTAATAATCTCCTCCGGATTCAATAAGTCGACAAATAAAAAAGCCGTTGAAATCATAGCCTCTTAGCCAGTACCTCTGGCCAAAGAATTTTAAATATATAAGTTTTCGATTTGGATGTAGATTTTTTTTACAAAAGCGCAACAATAGCAGGGCAGCCGGATTTACGGGACATTGTATGCAGCATGAATGTAAAAAGTATTTCGTTCAAATGAACTGACGGATAGTGCATCGCTCATCGTGAGCAGAACGCGGGGTGCATCAGTTGTTACTGGTGGGAATATATAGGCGAGCAGTGAAGGCTGCTGGGTGATAATCTTGCTGTCGTTGTCAGATGACCATCCTGAACGTACTGCCACTTCGTGAAGTGATACTATACCTTTCAGCGGAGAGTCTTTGGCGTCCTGTGTTTCAGGATTGATACTACTTTGTGAATAGACAAAAATAAATACCAGCATCAACCCTTCCAGAAAAAGGCTTACGATCGGTTTCATTTTCTCCATTTCACTCTTCATACTGCGGCAAATCTAAACGAAAATTTTCCAGAAATCGGTCGTTGACCTTATTAAATATCTCAAAGTGACCTCAAAACGACTATTTCAAGGCAGTAGTATGAAGTTATCAAGGTTTATTACCGCAGTGAATAGCTTAATCCTAACGACAGTAAGGCCGACTTTGCCTTATCAGCATCATCGGTTTTATATATAGAAGAGAAAGATCGGTTGGCAGTGAAGTCAACTCCAACTTTTGGCAACATCTGGTATGTTACCTGTAAAGCTGCACCAGCTACTATAGGAGTATAACTGTCTTTGCTTGTGTCTTTATAATTTTCCACTGTGAACGATGTAACATTATAACGCCGTTTATGTTCAGATGCATAGATCAATGTTGAGAAGGTGGCACCGACACGTAAAAGTAATTTTGAGTTGAGCAAAGCTACACCTGCCATTACCGGTGCCTGTATATATACCAATGAAGTGTTTCCTGTTTTATCAGAGGGAGTAACAAGAATGGCCCCCAGGCCATGATCACTGTCAACACCGGTTATAGATCCATACATCGATCCGATTGACACTCCGGAAGTTGAAGTTATAACCAATGATTCTACTCCTACGGGCAGCGAACCAATTTCCGTACTTCTTTTATAACGAAGATAGGATATACCAAGACCTGTGCTTAGAAAAAAGCGAGACGACAACTGGTAGTCTATTGTACTTTGAAAAGCACCCCCAACTTTGCTTTGAAATTTTTGCCTGATGCTGGCTGCAACAGTTGTACTTGAATACCCTGTACTTGAAGGTATAGGCGCATTCATGTAGGCTGCGTTAGTCACATCGGGTATAATCGGATAATTAGCAGAAGCCTTTACAGCAATGCGCTTGATCTGTGCATAACCACTCATTACAACTGCGAACATGAAAACAATCAGTAATGTTTTTCTCATATTCCTATATTTGCAACCTAATTTAAACAAAAATCTGAATGACAACTGAACAGTTGAAAGATTTGAAGGCTCGTGTTAGCGCCTTGAGGAGGTATCTTTGACTACGATCGTAAGAGCGTTGAAGTAAATGATGAAGAACTCATCACCCAGCAGGCTGATTTCTGGAACAATCCCAAACAAGCTGAAGCTATTCTGAAAAACATCCGCGCCAAAAAAGTTTGGACCGATGCCTTTGAGCATGTATCCAAATTGATGGACGACCTCGATGTGCTCAATGAATTTCACGAAGCGGGCGATGTGGGCGAAGATGAGCTTGAACTTGAATATCAAAAGACTTCTAAAGCCATTGAAGAGCTTGAATTCAAGAAAATGCTGAGCAAGGAAGAAGACCAGCTCAGCGCAGTAATCGAGATCAACCCGGGAGCTGGTGGAACGGAAAGCCAGGACTGGGCTGATATGCTAAACCGCATGTATATTATGTGGGGCGAGAAGAGCGATTACAAAGTATCACAGATCGACTATCAAAGCGGAGATGTAGCGGGTATAAAATCTGCCACACTCGAGATCGATGGTCCTTTTGCATATGGTAAACTGAAATCAGAAATAGGAGTACATCGCCTGGTGCGCATCTCTCCATTTGATTCGAACCAACGCAGGCATACTTCGTTCGCTTCTGTATTCGTATATCCGAAAGTAGATGACTCTATACAGATCGATATCAACCCGGCCGATATAGAGATACAAACATCACGCTCCGGTGGTGCTGGTGGTCAGAACGTAAACAAGGTGGAAACCAAAGTTCAACTCACACACAAGCCAACCGGAATTGTTATTGTCTGCCAGGTAGAGCGCTCACAACATGCCAACCGTGAGCGCGCCATGCAAATGCTGAAATCAAAATTATACCAGATGGAGATGGAGAAACGCCATGCTGAACGCGACAAGATCGAAGCCGGTAAAATGAAAATTGATTTCGGTTCGCAGATTCGTAACTATGTATTGCATCCCTATAAACTTGTGAAAGATGCACGTACCGGTGTTGAACGTCACGATGCACAAACCGTATTGGATGGTGACCTCGATGATTTTATAAAAGCTTTTTTGCTGGGTGCACAGGAGCAGCCACAACAAGCCTGACACTATACCAAGTGTCTGCCTCCTCGGCAGACACTTTCTCTTTATACTATATATACCCTTGATCAACACAAAAATCTACACACCACAATTCTGGTTGCTCTGCGTAAGCTCGCTTCTGTTTTTCGCCAGCTTTAACATGATTATACCGGAGTTACCTGAGTACCTAACAAGCTTAGGCGGAGGTGAGTATAAAGGACTCATCATATCACTCTTCACACTCACCGCTATGTTGTCAAGGCCGTTTAGCGGAAGACTTGCCGACAAAGTAGGTCGCGTGCCCGTAATGATGTTTGGTTCTGTTGTCTGTTTTATCTGCAGCCTGATATACCCGGTCCTATCAACTGTCTCCGGATTCTTATTATTACGATTAGTACATGGTTTCTCTACGGGTTTTACTCCTACAGGACAAACAGCTTATCTCTCCGATATAATTCCTGCACAACGCAGAGGCGAAGCGATGGGCTTGCTCGGCACAGCCGGAAGTGTTGGTATGGCCAGTGGCCCAGCCGTTGGCGGCACTATTGCCAATCACTTTGGTTTGCATACCATGTTTTATTGTTCATCCGCTTTCGCAATAATTTCTGTACTTATATTGATCGGTATAAAAG
>NZ_DATCSD010000367.1:0-26303 GCF_036568665.1 Ohtaekwangia sp.
GTTGTATCAGTCACCGGAAGAAATTCTGATCAAGGCATCCGATGGTGCTTCCGACTTTGGTAATAAATTCGGTCAGCCGGTAATTACCGGAAGTGTATTGACCTTTGAACACATAGAAGATGGCAAGAAGTACGGCTTCGATAAAGTAATTATGCTTGCCGGAGGTATAGGCTTCGGTAAAGAAAAAGACAGCAAGAAAGAGCATCTTGAGCCGGGCGATAAAATTGTACTTCTTGGTGGAGACAACTATCGCATTGGTATGGGCGGAAGTGCCGTATCATCGGTAGCTACCGGTGAATATGGAAATGCTATAGAGCTCAACGCGATTCAGCGTTCTAATCCGGAAATGCAGAAGCGTGTTATGAACGCCATCCGCGCGATGGTCGAAGCAGGCATCAACCCGATCGTATCAATTCACGATCACGGTGCCGGTGGACACTTCAACTGTTTATCCGAATTACTCGAAGAGACGGGCGGAACCATTCGCATTGATAAACTTCCTATAGGCGATCCTACCCTTTCGGATAAAGAGATTATCAGCAACGAATCGCAGGAACGCATGGGGCTTGCGATCAAGGAAAAAGATATAGAGTTACTGAAGAAAGTTTCTGAACGCGAGCGCGCACCGATGTATGTTATCGGAGAGGCTACTGGCGATAACCGTTTACATTTTGAAAAGAATGGTGAAGCAAAGAAGACCATCGACTTTGAAGTAAAGCACCTGCTGGGATCATCGCCTAAAACAATCCTCACGGATCACACAAAGGCTATAACATACAAACCACTTCAATACGAAGTTGCCAAAGTACGTGAGTACCTCGAGCAAGTGCTTCAACTCGAAGCGGTGGCTTGTAAAGATTGGTTAACTAATAAAGTCGATCGTTCTGTTACCGGTAAAGTAGCAACACAACAAACCTGTGGTCCTATACAATTACCACTCAACAACGTTGGTGTAATGGCGCTGGACTATAGCAGTCACCAGGGAGTAGCTACATCTATAGGCCATGCTCCGGGCGCTGCGTTGGTTGATCCGGTAGCCGGAAGCAAACTGGCTATTGCCGAATCGCTCACCAATATCGTATGGGCTCCACTTACACACGGTTTGAAAGGCGTTTCACTCAGTGCCAACTGGATGTGGCCTGCCAAGCAGGAAGGTGAAAATGCCCGCCTGTATAAAGCGGTTGAAGCCATCAGCGAATTTGCTATTGCGCTGGGTATAAATATACCTACCGGTAAAGATTCACTTTCCATGACACAGAAATATCCGAATGGTGAAGTGGTATATTCTCCGGGTACAGTAATTATTTCAGCAGCCGGAGAAGTGAATGATATACGCAAGACTATATCGCCTGTGCTGGAGCCCGTAGAAGGTTCTAAAATTATACTGATCGATTTCTCGAATGACGATCGTAAACTCGGAGGCAGCAGCTTCGCACAGATATTGAATTTACTCGGCAATGAAGTGCCTACTGTACGCGATGCCGTATATTTTGCAAAAGCATTTGAAGGCGTTCAACAGTTGATCAAGCAAGATCTCATTCTTGCCGGTCACGATATATCAGAAGGTGGTTTGATCACGGCATTGCTGGAGATGTGTTTTGCACAACCAGCTACAGGCCTCACGCTTAATCTCACTGCACTTGCCGGTGACCTGATCAAAGTATTGTTCGCAGAAAATCCGGGAGTAATTATACAGGTAGCAGACGATACAAAAGCAACAGCCCTGCTAGATCAATTGGGCGTGCGCTATCATATACTCGGTCATGTAAATCATGAGCAGAATGTTACCATCCGTTATCAGCAGGAACTGCTTTCACTGAAAGTAGATGAGCTGCGCGATGTATGGTATAAAACTTCTTATCTGCTCGACAGCAAACAGCGCGATGCTGCACATGCTGCGCAACGCTATAATAACTATAAGCACCAGGTGCTTCAGTACAATTTCCAGCCGAAGTTCGATGGTAAATTTGCAACGTATGGTATAGACGCCACCCGCAGAAAACCTTCGGGACTGAAAGCTGCCATTATGCGCGAGAAGGGTGTGAATGGCGATCGTGAAATGGCGTACTCGCTATACCTGGCTGGCTTCGATGTAAAAGATATACACATGACTGATCTGGTGTCAGGCCGTGAAGATCTTTCCGATGTAAATCTCATTGTATTTGTAGGAGGTTTCTCCAACTCCGATGTACTTGGTTCAGCAAAAGGATGGGCCGGTGCATTTTTATACAACCCGAAAGCAAAACAAGCACTCGACAATTTTTATAAGCGAAGCAATACACTGAGCCTTGGCGTTTGTAATGGATGTCAGCTGGTAATGGAATTAGGTTTACTATATCCGGAGATGGGCGACAATCATCCGCGCATGCATCACAATGGTTCCGGAAAATTTGAATCTATATTCCTCAACGTTACTATTCCTCAGAATAACTCGGTTATGCTGAACAGCCTAGCAGGTTCGCGTCTCGGTGTTTGGGTAGCACACGGAGAAGGTAAATTCCGTTTACCATCCGATAAGTCAACCTTCCAGGTAGCAGCAGAATATTCTCATCCGGAGTATCCGGGTAATCCGAACGATTCTGATTTCGCAGTGGCTGCGCTTTGCTCGAAAGACGGACGTCACCTTGCGATCATGCCACACATTGAGCGCTCGCTGTTCCCGTGGAACTGGGGCTACTATCCATCCGACAGAAAGAACGATCAGATTTCTCCCTGGATTGAAGCTTTTACTAACGCACGGGAGTGGGTCAAAAAAAATTCATAGCCTTTTAACAAAAGGTTTCCGGCTGGTTGTTGTTCTGACGATTGAATACTCTTATATTCATCATCAGAATAACATGCCGGCTTATGAAGAAGATTATCGTTCCTCTTTTAGTATTGGCACTGCTTACCTCGTGCCTGGGATATAAAGAATTACCAGTCGAATACGACTACAGTTATAAAGGCAATTTCAAAAGGTATAGAACATTCGACATCATGAAGCCTGCAGGACCTGCAGACTCTACCATGGTAAATGAAGTGATTGAAAAATCTATTGTAGCCCGAATGAAATTTCTGGGATATAGACAGAGCACTTCCAAACCCCATCTTATTATCGGCTTCAAAATGTTCAACGATAGTTTACGGTTTAATGGCTACAACCAACCGGCTATTGAAGAGTGGGTGAAGACACAAAATGACAATATTGAGTATGATGCTCAAAAATTTAATTTGAACACCGGCACACTGCTCATTCAGTTCTACGACCGCAGACAAAATCGCTCCATCTGGCAAGGCTATGCTACAACTATGTATGGATCAATAGATTTCAATAATAACCGGCACCTTCGTAACGCTGTTATCTCAATTCTCGACAAGTATCGTTTCTGGGCCGAAGGTTTCATTGAGGGCACGACTGTCTCAAACAATGAAAATGATCTCTAAATTTTCTCGCTTAAGTTAACATTTCTGGAAAATAATTCTACCTTTGCAATCCCAAATTCATGGGTCTGACACCGGATTGACGGTTCAGAGGTAAATTGTCCGATGGTGTAACTGGCAACACGCCTGATTTTGATTCAGGAAAGTCCAGGTTCGAGCCCTGGTCGGACAACACGTCTAAAGAATCCCGCGCGAGCGGGATTCTTTGTTAAACGTTATTCCGTTGATCACTTGCAAAATGAACGGAGTAATCTTGAATGGCAATAAGACCTAACGGCACAACCATGGCAGTTAAAATTTTTAGCGGAAGAGCTACTACCTACCTGGCTGAAAAAATCGCCAATGCTTATGGCGAACGTCTGGGTGAAGTAAACTATCAGCAATTCAGTGATGGTGAAATGTCACCGTTCATTACTGAATCTGTTCGCGGCCATGAAGTATTCCTCATTCAATCTACCTTCCCTCCTTCCGATAATCTGATGGAGCTTTTACTGATGGTAGACGCAGCCAAACGTGCCAGTGCGTCTAGCGTAAACGTGGTAATTCCCTACTTCGGTTATGCACGCCAGGATAGAAAAGATAAACCACGTGTTGCTATCGCTGCCAAACTGCATGCTAATCTTATCTCTGCAGCAGGTGCTTCACGCATTATGGCGTGCGATCTTCATGCTGACCAGATACAAGGCTTCTTCGATATACCCGTAGATCACCTGGACGGCTCCTATATATTTGTTCCTTATCTCAAATCATTAGGGCTGTCTGATATCATGTTTGCATCTCCGGATGTAGGCGGTATAAAACGTGCACGCAGCTTTGCTAAATTCTTTGATGCAGAACTCGCAGTATGCGATAAGCATCGTAAAGAAGCTAACAAAGTGGAGTCGATGCGACTGATCGGTGAAGTGGATGGTAAAGATGTTATACTCGTAGATGACCTCGTGGACACAGCGGGTACGATCTGCAAAGCAGCAGCACTTCTGAAAGAGAAAGGCGCTAAATCTGTTCGCGCAGTATGTACACACGGAGTATTGTCGGGTAAAGCTTACGAGAACATCGATAACTCTGTCTTGGAAGAACTGGTGGTTTCGGATACTATACCCTTGAAAAAGGATAGCCCGAAAATCAAAGTGCTGTCGGTATCAACATTGTTTGCCAAAGCGATCCGCAAGATCCACGACAACGAATCGATCAGCTCCCTGTTCATTAAACTTTAAAACGCAGAAACTTTTAATTAACAATTATATACTATGAAAACTGTTGAGATTATAGGGTATGAAAGAGCAAATCTCGGCAAGACAGGTTCCCAGAAGTTACGGGATGAAGGTCTTGTTCCCTGTGTATTGTACGGAGGAAATGAGCAAATTCATTTTTGTTCTCCCATGATCCTGTTCCGCGACCTGGTATATACCAACGAAGCGCACTTTGTTCATGTAAACATTGAAGGCAAAGAGTGCCAGGCTATACTGCAAGAGGTTCAATTCCACCCGGTAAGTGAAGTGATTCTTCACGCTGACTTCCTTCGTATTTCTGAAGACAGAAAAATCAAGATGAGCATCCCTACCCGTTTGGTGGGTACAGCTCCTGGTGTTTCTAAAGGAGGTACATTAGTACGTAAACGTGCTGCATTGAAAGTATACGGCTTCCCTAAAGATATGCCGGATCATATCGATGTAAACGTTTCTGAGCTTGACTTCCACCACGCTATTAAAGTTGGTGATATGCGCATCGAAGGACTTGAGTTCCTCGATCCTAAGCAAGCAACAATTGCTGCTGTAGAAGTACCACGTGCTGCTAAAATGGCTGCTGACGAAGCTGCTGCTGCCGCTGCTGCTCCTGCTGAAGGTGCTGCTCCTGCTGCTGCCAAGAAAGCGGAAGCTCCTAAGAAAGAAGAAGGTAAAAAGTAATTTGCCTTACAGCTATACAACAGGAATCCTTCCCGAATACGGGAAGGATTTTTTGTTTCTTATCAATTCTATTGAAATCTTTGAGGACTGCATACATGCTGTGCAGTATATAGTTGAATCACTTTTGATCGATACCAGATGAAATATCTGATTGCAGGACTGGGTAACATCGGGCCGGAATATGAATTAACCCGCCACAACATTGGCTTTCTGGTGCTGGACCAACTGGCGGATCAGCACAAAACAAATTTTACAACGGACAGGCTGGCGGAAAAAGCAGAGTTTAAATACAAAGGACGGAGTATACATCTCATCAAGCCTACTACGTATATGAACCTGAGCGGGAAGGCTGTTGCCTACTGGTTGCAGGAACTTAAGATTCCAAAAGAAAATCTGTTGGTGATTGTTGACGACCTGGCTTTACCTTTCGGCAGTTTGCGTATGCGCACCAAAGGAAGCTCTGCCGGCCACAACGGACTTAAAAATATAGAGCAGCTTCTCTCCGGACAGGATTACTCCCGTCTGCGCTTTGGTATCGGGAATGATTTTGGAAAAGGACAGCAGGTAGATTTTGTACTAAGCAATTTCAGTCAGGAAGAATTTAAACAACTTCCGGAAGTGATTGGTAAAGCAAACGAGATGATACTCTCCTTCTGCACCATTGGTGCCGAGCGTACCATGAACCACTTCAACAACTAAATACTTTTCAATTATATACCTATATATACCATGAAACACCAGGTTCACATAGCGATACAAATTGTTCCGATAACAGATAAGCCACACTACCCGATCATTGATAAAGCCATTGAAGTTATCGATAAGTCGGGCGTATCGTATAAAGTAGGCGCTATGGAAACAGTTATGCAAGGCGACTATGATGTGCTGATGCGCGTTGCCAAAGAAGCACAGCAGGCATGCCTTGATGCCGGAGCCGATGAAGTAGCCGTAACGATGAAGGTACACGCCCGCAAAAACGGAATTGTTACGTGGGACGAAAAAGGAATTGATCGCGGATCGAAATAGTGACTGGCTGCTAGCTGCTGGTGAGTGCGCAGCGTTTGAATATTGAAGCTTGTTTCCAGCAATCCATACTACATACTATCGGGAGCTGATTAGCACAGAAATATACCGACATATAACTTTAGTAGTGGTGTCAGTTGTTCCCAACTGACACATAGCAAAAGGAAATATACTCTTCTCGAGCCTCTCCTGAGTATTTATTTCTTACGATTAACGGATAACCGCTAACGAATAACGGAATTGAATATCGAGCAAGGAACACCGAGCAGCGAATGTCGAAGTTTGTTCCCTGCAGATTAATGCAAACTCACACCACCTCTAGGAACCTGAAGCCAGCAGCTATATCAAGATACCTGCGAGCCGGGAGCAACGTCATCTATAGGGCGAACCAATCTTAGTTTACCATCTTTGTCTTCCGCCATCAGGATCATGCCTTGCGATTCGGTGCCCATCATTTTGCGAGGAGCCAGGTTAGCGATAAAGGTTACCTGTTTGCCTGCTATATCTTCCGGAGTATAATGTTGTGCTATACCACTTAATATAGTTCTTACACCAAAGCCATCGTCCACCTGTAACTTGAGGAGCTTGTTGGATTTCTCCATCTTCTCGGCCGACACAACGGTGCCTATACGTATATCCAGTTTCCCGAAGTCGTCAAATACAATTTCAGGCTTCAAGGGCTTGATAGCATTTTCTGTAGCAGGCGCTGATGTTGTCGCAGGAGTTTTCTTCAAGCGAGCTACCTGCTTTTCCATGTCTGCATCTTCAACGTTTCGGTACAGTAACTCGGCTTTGCCTAGTTGATGATGCTGTGGCACTACATGCACGAGCTCTTCTTTCTCCCAAAACTTTTTACGGCTTTGTTCCAGCAATTCACTGTTCAGTTGTTTGCGTATACTCGCAGCACCATCCGGCAGGAATGGTTCACAGGCAAGCGCTATATTTCCCACTACGGTTAATGCATAGTTCAATATACAGCCTACAGCTTCCATATCTTCTTTTGCAAGCTTCCATGGTTCGGTATCGGCCAGGAATTTATTACCGATGCGCGACAGGTTCATCATCTGGAACTGTGCTTCGCGGAACCTGAAGTTCTTTATAGCATCGGCCATATCCTTCACCGACTTATTCAAATCATTATGAGCTTGATTATATAGCGCTAAAATTCTTTTTCTACGTTCATCTGTACCGGGCAGCTCATGTTCCGAAGGTACTTTGCCATCAAAGTATTTCCAGGTGAGCACCATCACGCGATTCACAAAGTTACCGAGTATAGCAACCAGCTCGCTGTTTACTTTCTGTTGATAATCTTTCCAGGTGAAGTCAGCATCTTTTGTTTCCGGAGATATAGAGTTAAGTACATAGCGCAGCTCATCTCTTCTTCCGGGCAGATCGAGTAAATATTCGTGCAGCCACACTGCGTGATTACGCGAGGTAGAAAGCTTCTCTCCTTCCAGGTTAAGAAACTCGTTGGCAGGAACATTATCCGGAAGTATATATTCTCCGGTAGCCTTCAGCATAGAAGGGAAAATGATACAATGAAAAACAATATTGTCTTTACCAATGAAATGGATCAACCGTGTTTCCGGATCTTTCCAGTATTTCTGCCAGTCGTTCGGCTTCCATTCTTTTGTAGCAGATATATACCCGATCGGAGCATCGAACCACACATATAGTACTTTTCCTTTTGCATCGGGCAGCGGAACGGGTATACCCCAGTCAAGATCACGTGTTATGGAACGTGGCTGCAATCCCTGGTCGAGCCATGATTTACATTGACCGTATACATTTGTCTTCCAGTCTTTATGCCCTTCAATCAGCCAGTCTTTCAGCCAGCTCTCAAATTTATCCAGAGGAAAATACCAATGTTTGGTTGGCTTAAGTATAGGTGCTTTACCGGAAACAGTAGACCGTGGGTTGATCAGTTGTTTAGGACTTAAACTCGTTCCGCATTTTTCGCACTGATCTCCGTATGCATTCGGGTTACCACAGTTCGGACATGTGCCTATAATATAGCGATCGGCCAGAAAGATTCCCTCCTGTTCATCATAATACTGATCAGACGTTTCTTCAATGAAGAGATTCTGATCGTAGATCGTCTTGAAAAATTCCTGTGCTGTTTCATAATGCACAGGATTAGAAGTACGGGAATATATATCGAAAGCAATTCCGAAATCTTCGAACGCTTTCTTCATCAGTTGATGATACTTATCGACAAAAGCCCGGGGCGTTACACCTTCCTTGCGCGCGCCCAGCGTGATGGCTACGCCATGTTCATCGGAGCCGCATATAAAGGCAACGTCTTCCCCTTTCAGGCGAAGATAACGTACATAAGTGTCGGCTGGTAAATATGCCCCGGCAATGTGCCCGATGTGGAGAGGACCGTTGGCATACGGCAACGCAGCTGTAATAGTATATCGTTTAAAGTCAGTCATGATCGTTTCAAATCGCTAAATGCACGAGCGTGCAAAGATGATAATAGAAAAGGAGGTAAAAAAATTCCATCGTCAGATGGAAGGCTTCTCCGAATCGTCATCCTGCTTGGGCGGAGTGGACGGGAACACCACGTAAAACTCCGTAAACCCTTCAGGTGTCGTTAACAAGCCGACCCGTCCTCCCAGCTTGGCAGTGGCCGTTTTTACAATGTATAGCCCTATACCACCTGTCTCCGACCGCTCGGAAGCGCGGAAGAACATCCGGAAAAGTTTTCCGGGGTTTGCTTCGCTGATACCGATACCGTTGTCTATTACACGAACTTTTACCTGGCCTTGTTCATTGGAGCTGATATGTATCTCGACAAATGAATCCACACGATCAGAATCGTTATAGAACTTGATAGCATTATCGATCAGGTTTTCGAGTACAATGCGGATCAACTCTTTATCGGAGAGTATTGTTGTCTGATTATGAATGTTGCGCTGAATACGAAGTTTCTGCGGCAATCCTTTTTTCTTCTCCAGCAGCAATACATCGTTCACTATATTTTCGAAGTCGATGCGTGCTACACTCAGTTTCGAGTTGTTGATCTGGTTGATGATGAGCAGACGTGTGAGGATCGTATTCAATCGTTCGGCCGTTGTATCGAGCTTGCTGAGATAGTCAAGCGCCACCGGATCTTTCACATCCATCAACGCTACGTTACACATACCTTTCAAACTTGCCAACGGTCCGCGTATATCGTGCGAAGTTTTGTAAATAAAATTATCGAGTTCATCGTTCACTTGTTTGAGTGATTGGTTTACCCGTTCGAGATCTTCTGTTTTCGTTTCTACTTCTTTATCGAGATACTTGTTTTTACTCTCGAGCAGTTTGTTTTGTTCTTCGATCACTTCTTTCGCTTCGGAGAGCTGCGCGTTTACGCGTTTGATTGTACGGTTACTCCTTTGCAATACCAGCACCAGTAAACCCGCCAGTATAGCGATGACAGCAACCGCTATATTCAGATCGCGCTGCTGTTTGATCACTTGCTCTTTGGCTGCAATTGTAGCAATGTTTTCGCGCTCGGCATAGTCGGTCTGAATCTTGGCGATGTTCTTAATCAGAGCTTCACTGTAAATGCTATCTTTCAGAGATATATACTTATTCTGGTAGACAGCCGCATTCTTGAAATCAAGCGTTTTATTATACAAAATTGAGAATTGCCGATAGGTGTCTATCAGCATTTCATTATATCCGGAGAGAGCCGCCAGCTTTTCTGACTCTTGCAGAAACTTGATCGCCTCATCCATAGCATTGCGTTCAATTGCAAGCTTTGCCAGGTATATCAGGTTCTCAGCAACAAATCGCTTTGAGTCTATACGTTTGGCAATCTCTAATGACTCCATGAAATGATTGTTGGACTCTTCAAGTCGTTGCAGCCCAAGACTTGATACACCCAGCGCCAATTGACCTTCCATTTTAATCTGGTCGCTACAATTATCGTTGCATTGTACAAATGCCTGCTGAGTATATTTCTCAGCTTCTTCATATTTATTTACCTGATTATAAGCCAGTGCAAGATTAATAAGCAAGCGGTCAAGGTCGAATGTATCATTGATCTCATTCTTGAGCTTTAGTGCATTGGTATAAAATTCGATAGCCTTCTCGTAATTACGCAACTTGAAATATACCAGTCCAATATTGTTCAACACATCGCTCATCTCCCCCTTCTTACCTTCCTTTTCACGGATGGTGAGAGAGAGAAAATTATACTCTAAAGCTTTATCATAGTTAGCATAGTAAGTATAAGAAAGGGCTAATCCATTAATCAGGAATTTATACTCTTCGAAATAATCCTTTTCAGTTTCATGTCTCTTTGCAATACCTAGAACACTATGAAAAGCATCGATCGATTCAACAATACGATCCAGACGTCTCAGCACCTGCCCCCTAAGCCGAGTGCCCTTTACAATTTTTAAACTATCGCCAATCTCTTTCGCCAATGCAAGTCCTTCTTCAGCATAATGCAGTGAAGCTGCTTTATCGGAAGATATAGTTTCTCTTGCCAATTGATACAGCACCTCGCTCTTATCAGAACCACTGCTTATCAAAACCAATCTTTGAAGTGAATCTATAGCATGTTGGTTTTGTGCTTCAACCAATGTATAACTAAGGATTACAAACAACAGAAGCAGGGTAACACTAAGATTCTTTAAAAGATTATGGTACACGTGTTATTTCTAAAATTTTATTCCTGTAAAAGATAAAAAACGGCAAAAGATATTTGTGTCACAAAGTAAATTAAAAAAGAAATTAAACCTAACACCTACTAATATGAAAAAGCTATTCTACATTTTATTGATTGCCTTTGTAAGCTCTTTAACAATTACTGCATGTACTGAAGAAGAGGTGGTGCCTACTCAACCTACAGATAACGGTGGCGGTAGCGGAATTGAAAGAGTTTAATAATCCCTTAAAAAGAAAAAGCCATGAAAAATAAGCTACTACTCATAATAGCCGGCGCTGCCATTGTTACAGTGTCGTTTACCTCAGTAAGTACACGTGGTAAAAAGGCTGATAAAACTGTGACCAAGCAAACTTCTAATGAGCCTGTTGGAGGTTTTCTGGTTGAAGACAAGCTTTAAGCTTTCGTTTTACAACGTACCTCCTATACTAACTATACATGCTATCTATCCTTTGGGGACTATAAATACCCCTAAAGGATAGATAGCTTCGTAGGTATACTTTGGTGTCCACTCAGCGAAATTTACCAAAGGATATCTAAAACGCTTTGGCAATAATTAATGCCACCTGGTCCACAATGTTGTCTGTAACAAACTTATATGAAAGTCTATATACCGCCTCTCACTCTTTCCCCTAAACCTATTGCTGTACAGTCGGCTCTACCAGCTCTTCCTGTACTGACCTCTCTACGATTCTCCCGGTCATACTGGTTGGCTCTGAAAGCCTTCTCGATTTTCCGTGTATGCGTTCGTCTGGCGAAGTCAAATGGATCCCAACAGATACCTGTTTAGCCCTGCCCCATAAGGCCTCATTAAATCAGATTGACTTATAAAGTCGCAGTCAACTATGTAATGCTACAACATTAAAGTATTACTTTAATACATTATTTTAACTTTTTCCATTAAAAATAACGTTACAAAATCGTAATATTTCGATAATTATCGTGTGTTTTTTGCATGTTTTAACGGATTTTCTACTGCACTTTCAAATTTGTTACGAGGTAACCATAGTATTTGGAGAAAAAACCAACATCAGTCGATTTACAAGGCTTTCTGACCAATAAAACGCCCATTCGATGGCTCTTTAAGCTGCCTGACGTGTTCATTCATTCAGGCTTAGGCCCTCCTGTCTTCACCAGAAAGGTAATGACGCATCGCAGAGAAATCAGGAGATAGCATCCGGTAAACAGCAACACGATGTATAGTATATATATACCTTGAGGCAATGGTATAGGCATAAAAAAAACCTTTCCAGCATTTCTCTGAAAAGGTTTTTAATCCATTGAACAATTCGCTCTACTAGAGTACCGCGTGTTCTTCCTTATACGATTTTCTTGGCTTCAATTGTAATTGCTGGAACATCTCCTGATCTTTTATAAAGCCAGGATTTGGTGTGGTTAAAAGTTTATCGCCTGCAAATATACTGTTAGCGCCAGCCATAAAGCAGAGCGCCTGCTCTTCGAGGTTCATTCGAACGCGACCTGCTGACAAGCGTACCATTGCTCGTGGCATAATAATGCGAGCTGTGGCTATCATGCGAACCATCTCCCACACAGAAACTTTCTCCTGATCTTCCAACGGTGTTCCTTCTACTGGTACCAATGCATTTACCGGTACAGATTCCGGATGTTCAGGAAGTGTTGCCAACGTGAGCAACATTCCTATACGATCATCCTCCTGCTCGCCCATACCAATGATACCACCTGAGCAAACTGATATTTTTGCTTTACGAACGTGCTCGAGTGTATCCAGACGATCCTGGTAGGTGCGCGTTGTGATAATGTCATCGTAGAAGTTTTCGCTTGTATCGAGATTGTGATTGTAAGCATATAGCCCTGCGTCTTTCAGCTTCTGTGCCTGCTCGGGTGTAAGCATACCTAATGTACAGCACACTTCCATGCCCATAGCATTTACTCCCTTCACCATCTCAATCACTTTATCGAAGTCGCGATTGTCACGCACTTCCCTCCACGCAGCGCCCATGCAAAAGCGTGTACTGCCTGATTCTTTTGCCTCGAGTGCCTTGTCGATCACTTCTTTTACTTCCATCAACTTCTGCACTTTTACATCGGTATGATAACGTGCAGCCTGCGGGCAGTACGCGCAATCTTCCGGACATCCACCGGTCTTGACAGAAAGTAATGTACATACCTGTACTTCCTGCGGATCGTGGAAGGTTCTGTGTACAGTAGCTGCCTGATAAATAAGCTCCAGCACGGGCTGGTTATAAATCGCTGCGATCTCTTCGCGTGTCCAGTTATTGCGTATGACTGTCATGTATATACTCAGTTGGTTAATGTTTAGTGTAGTTGTATTTCAAATGGCATACGTGCCTGTGTTCCCTGATAGGTGTTGATCTTTTTCAATTGCTGAAACCAGATATAGGACTCGCCCAGTTCTGATTTGATAGCATCTGTTTTTGCATTCTCTTCCAGTTGCGTCATCAATTGCTCCAGGAAAGGTTTATGCTTCGGATAAAAACGAAGTTTATAGTCGCTGCCAACACCGGCTTTTTCTGCAGCGATCTTTACTGCATCGTCAAACCCTCCGAGTATATCTACGAGTTTACGTTCTTGTGCCTGCGCTCCTGACCATACTCTTCCGGAAGCAACTTTCTTAATATCTTCAACCGCTATACCTCTTCCTTCTGCAGCTTTACCGGTAAATGTTTCGTAGTGATCGTTGAGATTTTTCTGCCAGTAATTTTTCTCCGCTTCAGTCAACGGTCGGGATACTGTAAACATCTCGCCAAATTCACCGGTGCGTACTTCATCGAATGTTATTCCGAGTTTATTCCCCAGGAAGCCACTCATATCGAACATCATTCCGAATATACCTATAGAACCGGTAATCGTGTGAGGTTGCGCTACAATAGTATCACAGCCCATAGCCAGGTAATATCCACCCGATGCAGCATAGTCGCCCATAGAAGCTATAACAGGCTTTGCCTTGGTCGCTAATTGTATCTCACGCCACATCATATCGGATGCACGGAACTCACCACCCGGAGAGTTAACACGTAATACGATCGCTTTGATATCATCGTCTGTTCTTGCTTTACGGATCTCTTCTACAAATGTATCGGCACCGATTACCTGTTGCTGATCATCCGCTTTTCCCGGCATGATGGTACCATCGGCTACAATAACAGCAATTTCATTTTTAGTGCTTTTATAGCTTGATACGCTCTTGCGATATTTAGCATAACGAATGAAATTTATATCGTCTTTCTCCGAGAGACTGAGGCGTTGCTTCAGGTTATCCGTAAACTGATCCTGATAGAACAGTTCATCTACCAATCCAAATTCTTTCGCATTGGCTGCATTACGAATCAGCATCTTGTCGGAGATCTCTTCGAGTTTTTCTACCGGAATGTTCCGCGATTCGCTGATGCGCTTCAGGGTAAATCCATAAATTGAATTGGCCAGTTCGGTGAGTTGCAGCCTGTTCTCCGGACTCATCTTCTCAAGTATAAATGGCTCTACGGCACTTTTAAATTCTCCTACACGAAATATCTCCGGCTTGATCTCCAGTTTATCAAACAAGCGCTTGTAGAATGATATCTCGATAGTAAGTCCGTTAAATTCTATTTCACCTTCCGGGTTCAGGTATATTTTGTCGGCTGCAGAAGCAAGGTAGTAACCACCTTCTGTCATTACTTCGGTATAGGCAACAACCCATTTACCGCTCTTGCGAAAATCGAGTAGCGACTGCCGTATCTCTTCGATGGTTGAGAACCCGGCCATCGGATAGCTCACATCGAGGTAAATACCTTTGATATTGGAATCTTCTTTGGCATGCTGAATCACTTCTTTTAATTGCAGGAGACCGATCTTCGGCACATCGTTAGAGAATGGCAAGCCTGCCAATGGATTTTCTGCTTGTAGCTCGGTGATCTGGGCATCGAGTTTTAAATGTAATACGGAGTTTTCGGCTATCACCACTTCTTCTTCCGCTGTTAGTCCGCCAATGATGCCGAGGAGCAAAATGAAGGAAATAACGGAGAACAGGATCAGCGCAAGGAATGCAGCGAAAAAGCTTTTCCAAAAATTCATAATATCAAACTTTAAGGCTCGAAATTAAGCAATACGCATCCGAATAAAAAAGTATGTTTGCAGCCTATAGAATTTCATGGACAGCGGCATTTTTCTTCTGCTTGGCACAAATCTCGGAGATCGCGAACAGAATCTGGCAAAAGCTAAAGATCTGATCAGCAAACAGGTGGGCAACCTTGTAAAAGAATCTTCCATCTATCAAACGGCAGCGTGGGGAAAAAACGATCAGCCGGATTTTTACAATGAGGTGATCGAAATCGACACAACGCTATCGCCACAGGCTTTGCTTCAAACTACATTGCACATTGAAGAGGAACTTGGAAGGAAACGCATGGAAACCTGGGGACCGAGAGTTATTGATATAGATATACTCCTATACCGCGATAGCATCATTGACACCGCACGGCTTACCATACCTCACCCGGCTATGGCACAAAGGAGGTTCACCCTTGTTCCCTTAGCAGAAATAGCAGCCGACATACTTCACCCGGTTCTTCAAAAAAAAATAAGTGAGTTGCTGGATCTCTGTCCGGATCAACTCGCGGTTCGTAGACGTTGATATGTGTGTATGTTGGTACGTGTCTTCGTTAACGTGGCAACGTACACACGTACCAACGTAAACACATCAAAGACTTGCCACTTCAGCTTCGGGGGCGATTTTCTTTACCAGGCCTTGCAGTACTTTGCCGGGGCCACATTCTATAAATGTTTTACCTCCGTCTTTTACCATGGCTTGTACAGATTGCGTCCAGCGAACAGGTGCTGTTAACTGTGCGATCAGATTTTTCTTGATCACTGCTATATCTTTAGCCGGAGACGCATTTACATTTTGATATACGGCACATACCGGTATAGCAAAAGTTGTTTGCTCAATGGCAGCAGCTAGTTCTTCGCGTGCAGGCTCCATTAAGGGTGAGTGAAACGCCCCCCCTACCTGTAGTGGCAACGCGCGCTTCGCGCCTGCTGCTTTTAATTTTTCGCAGGCTATATCTATACCTTTCACCGATCCGGATATAACCAGCTGGCCTGGGCAGTTATAGTTTGCGGCTACTACGACTTCATCAATAGAAGCGCATATATCTTCTACTACTTTATCGTCTAAACCAAGAATGGCCGCCATGGTTGAAGGATTGATCTCACAGGCGCGTTGCATGGCAGCAGCACGTTTTGCTACGAGGCGCAGGCCATCTTCGAAGGATAACGTTTTGTTAGCCACCAGCGCAGAAAATTCTCCGAGCGAGTGTCCCGCAACCATATCCGGTGCAAATGAATCGTTGGTAAGAGCAACGGCTACAGAGTGCAGAAAGATAGCAGGTTGTGTTACCCTGGTTTGCTTCTGCTCTTCGGCTGTTCCTTCAAACATGATCTTGGTCAGCTTAAAGCCTAGGATGTCGTCTGCTTTATCAAACAACTCTTTTGCTTTTGCATTCGACTCATACAAGTCTTTGCCCATACCGGTGAACTGTGCACCTTGTCCTGGAAATACGTATGCCTTCATAATAGAATTTTCAATACAGCGTCAAAAATAGTAAAAAGCTGAAACGTGAAAAGTTTTAGGTGTTAATCGACAAACCGGCCTTTCAATTCCGGTGTAGGAATCATGCACTGATCCTGCTTTCCAAAAAGTCTGTAGCGGTTCTTCGCGAGCCCGGTATAGAGTGCATCGCGAATAAATTTAGGAATGATGCGGAATACAGTAAAAGCAGACCAGGCTCCGGAAAGGTGCCGTACAATCTTTAGCACGGCATCACTTTTCTCGTAAGCGATGCCTTGCTCGATCACAATAATGCTATAGAGTTGATCCGATGGAAGCCCTACTTGTTTTAACAATACCTGCGCATACGATGATTGCAGGGAGGCAAACCGAAATATACCCTTGGGGTCTCGCTTGATTATAAATTGTACTGTACCATTACAGAGATTGCAGACGCCATCGAATAAAACAACGGTATGGTTACTGTCTGCCATCTACCAGATGTACCCATCCCTTGAAGGTCTTCTTGCTGCTGCCCGGATCCAGTGTAGTAAAGGTTACTTCTGCTACATAGTAATATACAGCTGGCGATAACTCTACGCCTTTGGAATCTTTTCCATCCCAATCTATATAGATGCTGTTCTCGCTGCCTGATTCATATGTATATACTTCTTGTCCCCAGCGGTTGAACACTTTGAATTTTACTTTCTCTACAAAGCGCGCACACTTTTCAATAAGTCGTTGAGGTATCTCGCAATCTTCACAGCCGGTCAGGTAATCGCGGATGTTAAAGGCACTGAACTCATCGTTCTTGCCATCGCCATTTGGCGTAAATACGTTGGGTAGTTCGTAATACGGACAGTTGTCGTTACATACCTGTTCGCTTTTTTCGCTTTCATTTCCGGAGCGATCCACTGCCGTGATTCTATAGCACCTTGCAAACGAAGGGAGATTTTCATCTGAGTAAGATGTCTGTGTAGCATCGACTTCTGCAATGAAGATATCGTCTTTCTCATCTCCACCTCTTACAGCAGAGCGATAGATCCTATATTTACTGATGTCTGCCTGGCACTGATCCGAAGCATCATTCGTCCACGAAAGAAGATTCGTATAGGTGTTACCAAAGCATGAGTTCTTGTCGAGCAGAAACTGATCGCAATCCAGCAGGTTTACAGTCAGTATAGGTTTACATGGTGGAATACTATCGCCCGGTTGTACGCAGATCATCTGCGAGAAATTTTTGAGCGGCTCGGGGATCTTGTTCGGATTACCATACCCTCCGCGTGTCATTACTTTATAGCAATAGGTCTTTCCTTCATCCAGAGGTACATTGTTATACTGACCTTTATCTACATACTGTAATCCATCTACAATAGCATCTACACTGTCGATCAATACAAGGCCGGCTTCTCCGGTGCCTTCTTCTCCGCGGTATATCAGGTGACGAGGGTATGCCTGTATCTGATTAGACCATGGAACAATGGCTGTCCAATTCAATTGTATCTGTCCTACCTGCGACTTCGAATCCAATCGCACAGCCGAGGCTACTTCAGAGGCTCCTACCAGCTTATTGGATAATGAAGAGTTAGGTGAGTACGCTACCACGCTATAATTATATACACTCTCTTCGGTGTTGAGTGATTGATCTACAAATGTTGTATCGCCATTAAAAGTCCCCACCAAGGTTGAGTCAGTACTGCGGGTATAGCCGGTGGCGCGGTATACTTCATATCTATAGGGTGGCGGATACAATATTTTGTTTGCATCAAACGGTCGCTTCCAACTTACACGAATCTGCCCATCCGATGTTCCTGTTTTCTCTACCGAGACGTTGGTTATGATCGGTACATCGGCCGGTATAGGTCCTACGCAGGTATCTTTTGAAACATAACTCTCTCCGCCTTCGGGCAACGCGAATGTTGCTACCAATCTATAGCAGTACATGGCGCCAGGCGCGAGTCCTTCGCCCCCATTGTTATCTATATATTGTGTAACCTGCGTACCCGTTGGTGTGTTGGCAGCAATGGTGGCTATATTGGTATAGCCCAGTCCTGCCGGCATACCCGTTTCACAACTATCAGGTCTATACGAAGTACTATCTACCTTTCGCCATATCTGTATCTTTTCTGCATTGGCACAGAAGTATGGATCCCATTTTATAGTCGCTGTTCGTTTACTGATATCGAGCTGAGCATCTTTCCATGTTGGTGCTGGCGCAACAACTTTTATTCGCCAGGTTTTATAGGTGACTAGGCTCACACCATTTCCACTATGACTATCGGATACTTTAAATACCACCTGGTATGGTTGCTCGCGAACGTGATCGCAGGTTGTATTCCATTCGAAGTTTAATTTACCCGGTGTGTTCTGAAATACTGCAGGATCGGGCGATACCGTGGCCGGAGATTCTGTAGGTATAAATTCAAATATCTGCGAAAAGGCTTCGATCTTTACTTTATCGCCATCAGGATCTGTACCAGTAATAACCTCTTTAATTGTTTTACCTGCTTCAACGCATATATCTTTCGGCACATCCAGATCGGGTCGCTGATTGTTACAATCATCTTCCACAATGATCTGCATATCCCTTCGCACATAGCCCATGGCTATCCACTTACCGAGTACCTTTCGCCACTCTTTTACGATGAATGCTATATTATACTCCCCCGCAGCACCGGGCGCGTTCCACGTTATCGTCCCGTCCAATGGATTTATACCAAAGGTTGGTGGACCGTCATCTGTTTCATTACCCGTAGCATAGTCGGTATAAAATTTTTGCGCGTTGGGCGCCACATAATTTAATACTGTAGCATTACGATCTCTATAAGGAACTACCATTTCGTAAGAAAGACTATCATTACCATCGGGTTCATAAGCACCCGGGTTGTGATAAAAAGCTTTACCGGAACATGCACGGTCGATGGGAGGAATAAGAAGATCAGGAGGTGTGCTGCAACCTAAAAATGGATCGATCACGATCTGTGTCTCTATATAGAAGGTTGTGTTAACCGAGTTATCCATATTTACCACACCTTCGTTACGGTTCGGCTCTACATAACTGATGGTATAGCGACCCGGACCTGGATAAGTCCATTCGATCGTATAGAATGCGCGGGCAATACCACGCTGCGCATCAATTACAGTATAGTTGGGATGGCCCGGACCAATCTCGGGTACCAGTACACGCGGGCTTTTATCACCAAAGTCCAGATAATCCTGATCGCCACCAAAGAGCACGTTGGTGTTTAATGTGTTGGTATAGGCAATAACGGTGATGCTATATTTTCTGGCGCTGCACGCTCCTACCCTTCGCACTATAATATTCCCGGCCCTCAGGTGCGTAGCATGTGCCGCTATACCTGCCAAAATGAAACAAAAGATCAGGAAAAATCCTCTCAGCATACTTCGGGTTAAACAGGGCGCCTTCATGGATGTAAATGTATTGTCCTACCGATCAACATCAAAAGAATATGATAAGTTACAATATAAAATGTTCAGGTCTATCATAAAAGATCAACTACTTAAACGGTTCAAAACGCAGTTTATTCTTGATTCTGACATTTTTATCTATTCACGAATGCACATTTTTTCTGTCGTGAGCATCCAACGTTTGGCAGTCTTCACGTGTCGTGACTCTGTTTTTTCCCGCGCCCCTGGTTTACTCTCATGCTACTTTTTTGAGATGCTTGTAAAAAAATTAAGCAATGAAAAATAACCGGAATACATCCAAGGTTTTCATGATCAAGAAAATACAGGAGGTAGTATCATCACTTCAGCGGTCGTTTCGTTGCCGGAAACGGCAACACCACACTTCACTTTTATAGCGCTTTGCAAAGTATAGGTATATATGTAGCATAGCGGAATTTCATTTGCCAGCTTTACTTTTCATCACTCATGGATATGGTGTAACCTAAAAATTTCCAAACAGTATTTTTTACTCTTTGTGTTTTATCTATATCTTCGTTACACCAAACTAAAAACCCTTGATTCCTAACATGAATGCTGACCCGAAAGCTTTGAAGGCTTCCTTACAAAAACGTGAGCTCGAACTTCAACGCCTCATCCGTCAAATGAAACTTGATCAACTTCACAACAGCTCCGTTTACAAAAATCTTGAACAGGAATTGATCAGCATCAAAACACAACGCAGCCTTCAGGAGTCCTGAGTTTTTTTACATTTCAAATTCCATCAATACTTATTGGTTCAGGTTGCGCGACCGGCAGCGTATCCGTTGTTTTTTGGGTTCATTCTACCGCTATAATTTGATCCTTCCGATCAAAAAATGAACTTTGTGTTTTAACCCAAAGGACAATTATGCGCGTAGTTGGAGAAATTCCTCATGCTGATTGCAAGATTACCCTCTTTGCATGGAACAACCGCTACCTGATCAAGTTTGAACGCGGACTGCTGGAACAAACTTTTAAGATCAATGAGTATGATATTGCTACCGAAACAGAGCTTCGGGCGTTGGTCGATGAACAGTTTATTCAACAGGCAATGGCCCGTTTTGATGAAATGGAGACAAGCCTTTTGGCAAGGCTGAACGATCTCGGTTAAAACTGTAACACTCCGAAGATTTGTCGAATAGCCGAAAACGTTCAACTTTTCACTATTTTGCGTCCCCGAATGGAAGTCGTAGAGAAGAAAAATAAGAATAAGAAGTACAAGCCTATCCTGGACGGTATACCTGATTGGCCTGTATATCAACTCAGCAAAAATCGCAAGGAGTTTATTGAAGAGGTTGCGCTTACCTCCGTAGCACGTGTGAAGGAGTTACGCCCTACTACCAAGCAACTTATAGATGAATTGCAAACCACGGTATATCGCGAGCAGCAGCGCATGAAACGCAACCGCTGGCGTGTAGACCCGGTGGATGAGCCTCGCTTTTGGGCAACTATAAAAGATGACCTGGTAGGACTTGATGCCATGCCTCCGGAAGAAGCGCAGGTTAAAGCAGAAGAAATTCTGAAACGCATTGTATCCCGCTATGCCAGCGAAATAGCAGGTAACTTTAATGCCAGCTCGTATAAAGTAACACGCGAAATCGTTAAGTTCTGGTTCTCGCGCCTGTTGAATGGTGCACGTGTAAAAAAATTCGGAGCATTTTTCCGCAACCGCTATACACTGCGTGACAAGATCCATATCGTTGGAAAAGTAAAACAACTGCGCAACCTGGCTACCAAAGGCACAGTAATTATGGTGCCTACACACTTTAGCAATCTCGATTCAATTCTTATCGGATGGGTAATCCATTCGCTCGGGTTGCCTGCCTTTATATATGGTGCCGGACTAAATCTCTTTAACATCAAGATCTTCGCTTACTTCATGAACAGTCTTGGTGCCTATAAAGTAGATCGCCGAAAAAAGAATTTACCATACCTGGAAACACTCAAGCTATACTCTACGCTGGCTATTCAGAAAGGTGCGCATAGTTTATTTTTTCCGGGAGGTACACGTTCACGTTCCGGTATGCTGGAAAAACAATTGAAGCTGGGGTTGCTCAGCTCGGCTGTTGAAGCACAACGCAATTTATACCTTGATGCTTCTGCCAATGAAGAAGAGGTGCGCAAGATCTTTGTTGTGCCGGTTACACTGAACTATCACTTTGTGTTGGAGGCTCCAGACCTGATCGATGATTACTTATCTGTAAAAGGTCAGGACAGATATCTTCCTGAACAGGATAAATACGGAAGCTGGCAACTGCTGCAGTTTCTCTTCAAGTTCTTTACCAAAGGTTCTAACATTTCTGTATCGATTGGTCGCGGACTGGATGTTATGGGGAATTATGTGGATGATGATGGCAACAGCCTCGATGCCCAGGGAAGAGTTATTGATACCCGCGATTACTTCATCAGCAATGAGCAAGTAACGATCGACAAGCAACGTGAAGATGAATATACTCGCATGCTCAGTCAGAAGATCGTGTCTGAATATCATCGTATCAACCGTGTATTCGCCAGTCATCTCGTAGCGTTTGTTGCTTTTGAAATATGGCAGAAGAAACATTCCAAGCTCGACTTGTTCGGATTACTCCGCTTGCCGGAAGAAGACCAGGTTATACCATACGAAGAGTTTCGCGAAGCATGCAAGCGCGTACGCAAACAGATCTATAAATTAAAAGAAGAAGGCAAAGTATACCACGCCACACATTTAAAAGGAAAGATCGACCTCGTTATACGACACGGTCTTGACAATGTTGGTATATTTCACCTCAAACGTCCGCTGTTAATGAACCGCGAAGGCAATATCATTACAAAAGACTTCAATACATTATATTACTATCATAACAGGTTAGTAGGCTATGACCTTGAGAAGTTTATCTGACGATAAACCGGTTGGCGTAATCGGAGCAGGAAACTTCGGCAGCGTAGTTGCTAACCTCCTGGCGCAGCGCAGGAAGGTATTACTATATGCACGCGATGAAAAAGTTATTGAACGCATTCGCGAAACACACGAGAACCGCGGGCATAGCATGCATCCGAACATTGAACCGACCTGCGACCTGGAAGCTATAGCGCGCGAGTGTAACGTATTGTTTCCGATTGTTCCGTCAGAGCATTTCCGCTCCATGATGAAACAACTCTCGCCCTATCTGCACCCCTACCATATTCTGATACACGGCACCAAAGGTTTTGATCTTACGCTCACCAACGGGCAAAGCATAGAAACCATCACGCGGCTCAACAGAAGCCAGGTAAAAACCATGAGCGAAGTGATCATGGAAGAAAGTGTTGTGGTGCGTGTAGGATGTTTGGCAGGACCTAATCTTTCAAAAGAGTTAGCCGCACATCAACCAGCGGCTACAGTTATAGCAAGTCATTTCAATGAAGTGATCACCCTCGGCAAACAACTGCTGCGCAACGATCGCTTCCAGGTATATGGCAACAACGATCTGGTAGGTGTTGAACTTGCCGGTGTTTTAAAAAATATCATTGCTATAGCAGCAGGAGCTTTGAGTGGACTTGGCTATGGCGAAAATGCCAAAGGGCTATTAGTAAGTCGCGGCATGGTAGAGATGATATATCTCGGTCGTGCATTAGGCGGAAACACCAAAGCATTTCTGGGTGTAGCAGGCGTAGGCGATTTAGTTACCACCTGCAACAGTTCACTCAGTCGTAACTTTACTATTGGCTATCGCCTGGCACAAGGTGAAACTCTGAAAGAAATTCTCGCAAGCACTGACGAAGTAGCGGAAGGTATAAATACCGTTCGCATCACCAAAAAATGTGCTGACTACTATAAAGTAAAAGCGCCTATCACTAACACACTATACCAGGTACTTTTCGAAGACCTCACCATGAAGCAGGCCCTGCGTTACCTGATGCGCTACCCCCTCAATGTAGATATAGACTTTTTGTGAGCCATTAGCGGTTAATGGTGATTAGTTATCCGCTAATTGCTAATCAAAAAGCGTTCGGTATCTTCCACTATCAACTTCGACATTCGTTGATCGATGTTCCTTGCTCGATATTCAATTCCGTTATCCGTTAATTGTTACACGATAATTGTAAATACATTCTGCCAAGTACTCGCACTTCTATTATCACTCTTCCGAGTAACGATTAACCTGTAACGGCAATCAACAAAAAAAGCAGGCTCTCTCGAACCTGCTCTTTCATATACTTCAATATATAGCGAATTACTTCACTACATTAATCTTCAACGTGTTGGTACGTGCCTTTTCCTGTATAGGCATGCTGGCCAGGATGATGAACAAGTCACCAGACTGCACGTGGCCTTCCTTCTTCAGTATAGCTTCTACATCGGCAATCGTCTCGTCTGTAGAATTTATTTTATCGTAGAAATACGCTTGTGTGCCCCACACTAGGTTCATCTTGTTAAGAAGAGATTTGTTTGAGGTAAACACAAAGATGTTTGCGTTTGGTCTATAAGCCGATGACTGGAATGCTGTGTAACCAGACTGCGTCATCCCTACAATAGCCTTTGCTCCTACATCTTTTGCCAGTTTACAAGCGGCCAGCACGAAGTTATCGTGGATATAGGTAGGTGAATTTTTATTCACATCGCGGAAGCGATAGTATATATTCGGGCTCTTCTCTACAGAAGCTACTGTGCGCACCATGCTTCGGATTACTTCGATCGGATATTTACCGGCAGCTGTTTCAGCAGAAAGCATAACAGCATCAGCACCGTCCATCACCGCGTTGGCTACGTCATTCGTCTCCGCGCGTGTAGGGCGTGGGTTTTCGATCATACTTTCCATCATCTGCGTAGCAACGATAACCGGCTTGCCGGCTTTGTTACATTTCTCCACGAGCATCTTTTGCACCATGGGCACTTCTTCCAACCAGATCTCTACTCCCAGGTCACCACGGGCAACCATCACAGCATCCGTTGAAGCAATGATCTCATCGATGTTACTCAATGCTTCCGGCTTCTCGATCTTCGCTACGATACGGGCATTTGATTTTTTAGAGTCGATGATGCTGCGCATCGATTGAATATCCGATGCTTTGCGTACAAACGACAACGCGATCCAATCAACATCATGCTGTAATCCAAACTCCAGGTCAGCTAAATCTTTCTCTGTTAAAGAAGGAGCTGATACTTTTGTGAACGGAAGATTTATACCCTTGCGTGATTTCAGCGGACCTCCGTAAACAACTTCTGTTACAACATCCGTATCACGAACTTCTTTTACTTTCAATTCAATTTTACCATCATCTACCAGAATAGAATCGCCAACCTTTACATCTTTCGGCAGATTCTTATAGGAAGTACTTGCTATCTCGCGGTTCCCCAACAGGTCGCGGGTTGTAATTATCAATTCCTGACCGCGCTCGATCACCGTACCCGGCTCCATTTCATCTACGCGGATTTTAGGTCCTTGCAAATCCTGCAGCAGGGATACCGTTGTGCCCATCTCTGCATTCAGTTCGCGAACGAAGTGGATTACTTTCAAATGATCTTCATGCTTACCATGCGAGAAGTTAAGACGGAAAACATCTACTCCTTCTTTGATCAATGCACGCAGCATGTCTTTTGAATTGGAAGCAGGGCCTACTGTGGCAACAATTTTAGTCTTGTTGTACGATACTTTTTCTAACATAAAGGTTTAAGATGATAATTCGTGTGGATGGTTAATATGAAAGATACCAGTGTGCATCAGGGATCAGAAAATGAAGTTTGATTTAGACTTGAGACCATCCATGGGGATGAAGGTCACAAACTGAACAGAAGATATTGACTTGATCAACTCCAGCAACTGCGGATGGGTGTACTGATCTTTCATAGCTGCCAAAATTATAAAATCGAAGTGAGGAAATTCAGGGATTAAAAAATACTTTCCGGGCTCACCTTCGGAAGGTTTGTTTTTAAAGAGTTTCAATCGATTGATCTGGGTTTCATAGGCATAAAAAGAAAAATATTTTTCGTCATTATTTTTAAAGCCAACCGCCAAATCGGGCTGTTTTACAAGCTGAATATGAAGTGCTTGATTGATCTCCCAAGCAAGCTTGTAACCCCGTGCTGTTGAGGTGAGTCCCAACAGCTCAAAGTCATATTCATAATCGATAACAAGTTTGCTTTTCTTCATTTTACAGGTGAATTTACTCCTTAATTGAGTCCGGGAGCCTGTTCAAAAAAGTTTGATAATATTCCCGCAAATCTCTTTCTTTGCAACTGATTTTTAAATCATAAACCTTAAAAACATGTCTGAAATTGCACAAAAAGTAAAGCAGATCATCATCGAAAAACTTGGTGTTGAAGAATCTGAAGTTACTCCTGAGGCTAGCTTCACCAACG
>NZ_DATCSD010000368.1:0-3363 GCF_036568665.1 Ohtaekwangia sp.
TCTTTTGATTTGCGTATAGCCAGTGCAGTAGCCAGGTTAATAAAGTTTATGCAGGCAATAACGAGTATAAATATACCCAGTATCGCCATTACCAGCAGATCAGACGATGATGCGTTAGAATTTTGTCCGGGATTACCGGTATACTCTTTATTAAAATGTATGTCGGCCAGTGACTGAAGTTTATACGTTTTGGCGGCGGCATCTTGTTTGGAATGATACTTGGCTTTAAAAACCTCCAGTTGTTTATCTATATCTGATGCCTGCCTGTTCTCCGGCAATACTATATATGTATAACCCGAAGCTGTCATGGTCCATTGATCAATAGGCAAGCCTCCCAGAAAACTTGAATTAAACGAAGGCATGGATATAACCATGGAAAAATTAATGTGCGAAGTTGGCGGAGGATCCTGAATGATACCCGCTACTTCTACTTCCAGACTGTTATCAATCTTGAGTGTAGCCTGCTCTTTTCCTTTCAATAATTTATCAGCCAGTGATTTTGTAAGGAAAACTTTTCCCGGTTGGCCAAGTTCTTCTTTCGGATTTCCGGACAATACCTTGAAATCAAATACTTCAAAAAACAATGAGTCTGCAAAGACTATATTTTCAGCCGTCATCTTATCTTCACCATATTTCACCAATATCTCATCCTGATAATGCATTTGTGTTACCAGCGGTATATCCGGAAAATCGTTACGAAATGCTTTCGCTATCGGATAAGGTGTTGTTGACTCTCGTGCTTCACCGGAAGAGCTGCGACTATCCTGTACGATGCGATAGATGGAACGATACTTCGAATGAAATTTATCAAAGCTCAGATCGTACGTGACCAGCAAAAAGATAATGATACAGGCCGTGACGCCAATGGTGAGCCCCAGAATGTTGATCAGGGTATAATTTCTGTTGCGCAGAAAATTACGAAATGTGAGAATAAGATAGTTCTTGATCATGCCCAAGTAAAGTTAATTTCGCGTCTCCTTATCCAAAGACGGTGCCATCCTTGTATCGCACTGATTTTCAAAACAAAAGACCTAAACCAACCTATTTGTACTTCCTCTATCTGTATCACTTCCGATACACATCACTGTATGTATCCGATACAATTTTATACCTTTATCCGGATACAAACACCTTTCTTCAGAAAACAAATGATATCGGCCAGGATATTGATAATTGATGACGACCGCGATGTGCTGGAAACGGCACGTATGTTTCTCAAGCAAGAATTTGCCACGGTATATATTGAAGAGAATCCTGAAAAGTTACCAACACTGCTAAAGCAAACCGAGTACGATGCTATACTGCTCGACATGAATTTTAAAAAGGGTGTGAACGATGGTGAAGAAGGATTTCATTGGTTGAGTCAAATTCTTCGCATCGATCCGCAGGCTGTAGTAATTATGATCACAGCCTATGGTGAAATAGACCTGGCCGTAAAAGCCATTAAACATGGTGCTACCGATTTTGTATTGAAGCCGTGGAAGAATCAAAAATTGATGGCCACTATATTGGCGGCATTACAGCTGCGCCAATCCAAAAAGGAAATTGAAAAATTAAAAGATACACAGGAGAAACTGAAGGATGATCTCAATTACTCCTATAGCGATTTCATTGGAGAGTCGCCCGCTATACAACGTGTACATGAACTTGTAACACGCGTTGCATCGTCTGATGCAGATGTGCTGATACTCGGGGAGAACGGCACCGGCAAAGAATTGGTGGCACGTGCTATACATCGGCAATCATCGCGCAGCCAGCATGTGTTTATCAATGTAGACATGGGTGCTATCAGTGAAACACTTTTCGAAAGCGAACTCTTTGGTCATGTAAAAGGTGCTTTTACCGATGCACGCCAGGATAAAGCCGGGCGCTTTGAAATTGCTTCGGGTGGTACGTTGTTTCTCGATGAGATAGGTAATCTTTCATTACCACTGCAAGCTAAATTACTTACCGTGCTGCAACATCGCACCATACAGCGGGTGGGCTCCGCGAAAGCTATACCGGTAAATTTTCGTCTCATCTGCGCCACCAACCTTCCTTTGCATGAAATGGTCTTCGAGAAAAAATTCAGACAAGACCTGTTATACCGCATCAACACCGTTGAGATTCGTGTACCATCTCTCCGCGAACGTGCAGAAGATATACCTTTACTTGCCGAACATTTTCTATTGCGTTACGGGCAAAAGTATAAACGGCCGGGTATGAAGATAGACAAACCTGTGATGGCAAAACTTAAAAAATATCATTGGCCCGGTAACATTCGCGAACTGCAACATGCCATAGAACGCGCAGTTATACTCAACGAAAGCAAAGTGATTGAATCGGCCGACCTCCTGATAAGTGGCGCTATACTTCACCCGGCAAAAGAGCAAACCCCGCAGACGCTGGATGAGATGGAGAAACACTTCATTCAACAGTCGCTGTCAGACAACCAGGGTAATGTAAGCAACACTGCCAAAGCCTTGGGACTTACGCGCACTGCATTATATCGCCGGATGAAACGGCATGGTATCTAACGAATTATTACCTTACCTGCATGATCCTGAAACGCTTTTCGCTATTGATACTTGCAAGGATCGCGCTGCTGACGATCTCGATCTTTACGTTGGTATGGGTATATCAGCAGCACATGTTCTTCAATCTGATTACGCTCAGCATCATCTTTATACTGCTGCTGATAGAGCTGATATATTTCGTTAACAACACCAACCGCGAACTGGCGCGCTTCTTTACCGGTATACGTCACAGTGACTTTACTATGACGTTCTATGAAGCCTATAAAGGAAAATCGTTTCGCGAACTGGAGGACAGCATGCAACAGATACTGGATGCTTACAAACAGGTAAAGATCGAAAAGGAAGCACAATATCAATTTCTGCAGTTACTCATCAACCAACTTCCTATCGGTATACTTTCGTTGGAAGGTGAAACGATCGTATCGATAAATTCTACAGCCGAAAAGTTATTGGAAGCAACAGGCACAAAAAATCTCAGTCTTATAAAACAACGCCATCCCTGGATGACCGCTATACTTGGCGAACAGGGTAGCCGACTCATCGAACTCAAGCGCCATAATGATACTATACCACTGGCAGTACAGGTTAGCTCATCGCGTATACTGGAAAAAAATTATACGCTGATAACATTACAGGATATACGTTCAGAGATTGAACAAAAAGAAATTGAAGCGTGGCATAAACTGATCCGTATTCTCACGCACGAGATCATGAACTCCGTAACGCCCATTGCATCACTCACCGAAACCATGCAAAGCATGCTGACGGATAAAAGCGGCCAGGTAAAAGAGATACAGGCCATCACAACGGATACGCTGGGCGACATTCGCTTTTCACTCAACACCAT
>NZ_DATCSD010000369.1:0-7890 GCF_036568665.1 Ohtaekwangia sp.
ACCGAAGCCAAGGCTTGGGCTCAATAAGAAGTCACCCTTTTTTACCTGGGCTGAAGCGCTGAACTGGGAAAATGAAAGCAGCAAGAAAGCAGCGGCTGCCACAAAACGAATGTGTCTTTTCATAGATCGATTTTTTATTTGGCTCAAAATTAAGCAAACTGTTCCAAACGAAAAATGTGCCGAAATATTAAGAGTGTAAAATGCTATAGGTATATAGCTATTATAACCGTTTAATGGACGACTATAGTAATGGCATGATTATTTAATCGCTTAACTGATAACACCCGAACCGATTAGTTCTTCACCATTGTACCAGGCAGCAAATTGCCCCGGAGTTATACTCTTCATCGGAATATCGAAAAGGATATATAACCCCTCTTCTTTTTTATGTAGCGTACAATTAGCCAGCGGTTGCCTGTAACGAATACGTGCTTTATAAGTTGCTGATTCACCCACTTGTAATTTCAGATCGGTTCTTATCCAATGTTCATCTTCATTGGGGATAAATAAACCTTTGCGATACAGCCCCGGATGTTCTTCGCCCATGCCGGTATAGATTACATTGTCATCCGTATTAGTGCCGATCACAAACAATGGTTCCGGAAAACCTCCGAGGTTTAATCCTTTACGTTGACCTATAGTATAGTAATGCGCACCGTTGTGTTCACCTACTATAGCACCCACGGAAGGTTCAAAATGATAAGGCGCAGTTATCTGTGCGAGATCATCTTTATCAAAACCATTTTTAAATGATGCAGCATCAGCCGGTACATTTACGATCTTTCCTTTCTTGGGCATCAAGCGCTGTTGCAGAAAATCAGGTAAGTGTACTTTGCCCACAAAGCATAATCCTTGCGAATCTTTTTTATCCGCTGTTACCAGGTTGATCTCTTTGGCAATAGCACGCACTTCCGGTTTTAGTAATTCACCAATCGGAAAGAGCGAGCGTGAGAGCTGCTCTTGTGTAAGCTGACACAGAAAATAGCTCTGATCTTTATTCGGATCTTTACCCGAAAGAAGTTGATATACTGTCTTGCCGTTCTGTTGTATCTCGCTCTTGCGGCAGTAATGTCCCGTAGCAACAAAGTCGGCACCGAGCTTTAAGGCAGCGTTCAGAAAAACATCAAACTTGATCTCACGATTACAGAGTACATCCGGGTTAGGCGTACGGCCGCGTTGATACTCAGCAAACATATAGTCCACTATACGCGCCTTGTATTGTTCACTCAGATCAATCGCCTGAAAAGGTATACCTAAATGTTGCGCCACGATCATAGCATCGTTGCTGTCATCGATCCATGGGCATTCGTTGCTGATGGTAACGGAGTCGTCATGCCAGTTCTTCATAAACATGCCGATGACTTCGTATCCCTGTTGCAGGAGTAAATATGCAGATACACTGGAATCCACGCCTCCCGATAAGCCCACTACTACACGTTTACCTTTACCAGGCAAAGTGGTGTTGGGGGTAGCTGTAGAGGATATGGCGGATATAGTGTCTGCGGACTTCATTACTTTTTAGAAGTCAAATTCTCGTTCAAAAGTTCATTAACGGTTTCATTAAACTTCTGAATGCCTTGCTCATAATAGAAACCGGTACCCGGACCGGAATATCCTGTATGAATCTTCTTTACTTTACCGTCTTTACCAATAAAAATAGTTGTCGGGAAAGCCACTACTTTATTCAGCATGGGCAATGTTTCAGCTGCCTTCACTTTATCGTTGGTGCCCGCTATAACAAAGTCGTAGTTCACTTTTAATTTCGCGATCATCTTCTTCACGCGTCCGCTCGCATATTCAAAATCAGGCTTGCGCTCATAGGCAAGACCAATCACTTCCACACCGCGTTGTTTGTTCTCATTATACCATGGAGAAAGGAACATTGTTTCATCCATACAGTTCGGGCACCACGTACCAAACATTTGCAGAATGACTACTTTGTTTTTATACTTCTCGTCATTGAGGCTTACCATCTTGCCGTTAATATCAGGGAAGTTAAACTCGATGCGTTCGAAGCCAGGCTTCAGGTAGGTGAGCGATTCCGGATCCGGTAAAGATGCATTCTCGTTCTTTACCGCTTCCCAAAACTCCATGTGGTTTTTACCGGAGATAAATTCACCTACCAATGTGCCATCATCTTTTTTCGTTGCACGGAAAATATAGGCATGATTTCCATCAAAGGTGCTGAGTTGCATCAGACTGTTTACTATGTTGCCTTGCAGATAACGATAGTCGCCCGTAGGAGTCATAAATGTACCGGTAACACTATCGCCTTGCTGTTTAAATATACCCACTGCTTTAGTCGTGTCCATTTCATTCACGAAAGTCACTTCATATTTACCGGAGAAGTCAGGAATGTTTTCTTGCGTCTTTACTTTTTCAAAACGGAATGTTTGTCCGTATACCGCAGTGAAAGGAATGTTATAGTCCTTCTCATAATTCTTGATGAACTCACCCTGCAATGAATCGCCCTTAATGTGCGCCTTGATGTTAGCATCAAAAATGTGCAGACCGATATTTACCGAGTCGCCCGAAACATTTACTTCATCCAGCAACAGGCGTTCATCTGCATTGCGCAGGTATATATCGTAGCCTCCATCGGCATCATTTACCAGTTCAAAATTAAAGGGCAATTGCTGTCCCTGTATCTCGATCGTAGCACGCCACGTACCGGTTTTCAAAGCCGTGGCATTCTGTGTTTTCTTCGCGCACGCTCCTCCCAGCACAAGTAGTGTAATGGCAATCAGCAATGTCCTCATGGAAAATATATTTTGTTTGAATCCGGGTGCAAAAATGCTATAAATGATTAACAATTTGTGAAGAAGTATGATTTTTGGTTTTAAATGTCTCGTTCAATCGTATGTTTTCTCATTTAAAAGTACTTGAGCTGGCCTCTGTGCTGGCAGGGCCAAGCGTAGGGCAATTTTTTGCTGAACTGGGTGCCGAGGTGATTAAAGTAGAGAACCCTGCTACCGGAGGTGATGTTACGCGCACCTGGAAACTTGCCGGTGAACGCACAGGCGATCGCTCTGCCTACTTCTGTTCGGTAAACTGGGGCAAGCGATCCGTAACACTGGATCTTCACGATGAACAAGATCGTGCAAGAGTATATGACCTGGCGCTTAAGGCCGATGTTGTTATAGCCAGCTATAAACCCGGTGATGCCGAAAAATTAGGCGTTGATTACGAAACACTGGCAAAGCTCAATCCACGGTTGGTATATGCGCAGATCAGTGGCTATGGTCCTGAAAATCCCAGAGTTGGTTACGATGCAATTATCCAGGCAGAAGCAGGCTTCATGTTTATGAATGGTGAACCCGGTGGAGCGTCACTCAAGATGCCCGTTGCATTGGTAGATGTTTTGGCTGCGCATCATTTAAAGGAAGGTATATTACTCGCCTTGCTGAATCGCGAGCGAACCGGTAAAGGCGATAAAGTAGAAGTATCGTTGATACAGGCTGCGGCTGCATCGCTGGTGAATCAGGCAACGAACTGGCTGGTGGCCGGCAAGCTTCCGCAGAAGCAAGGCTCGGCACATCCAAATATAGCACCGTATGGCGATGTATATATAACGGCCGATACACAGGAGATTTTACTGGCTGTAGGAAGTGACCGGCAGTTTCAGGACTTGTGTGCTATACTGGAGATACAGACTGTTGCACAGGATGCACGTTTCAAAACCAATGCAGCACGTGTTGAAAATAGAATAGAATTGAATGCCTTGTTGCAAACACGCATGGCACTATATACCGCAGATATACTCATCCACGCAATGCATCGTATGAAAATACCGGCAGGTTTTATTCAGAACATGCAGCAGGTTTTTGAAACACCCGAAGTAAAGGAACTGTTGCTGAACGATAGCGGCATTACCGGTGTTAGAAGCTTTGTAGCAAAACTCGGCAGTGTAGGAGAGAAAAAATTATCGGCACCGCCTGGTCTAGGCGAGCATACAAAAGAGATACTGTCATGAAAGAGATACAGGCGCGGGAAGATATACAGTTGCTGATCGATGCATTCTATGCTAAAGTAAAGCAGGATGATTTGCTGGCGCCTTTGTTCAGCCATGTAGATTGGCCATATCATTTGCCCGTGATTTATAATTTCTGGTCGTCTGTTTTATTGGGCGATCAAAGCTATAAGAGCAACCCGTTTGAAAAGCATCGCGACTTGCTGTTAAGCACGAAACATTTTGATCGGTGGCTTTTGCATTTTGAGCATACGGTTGACGAGAATTTTGCAGGCGAAAAGGCAGAGGAAGCCAAGCAGCGAGCCAACAGTATAGCTGGAATTTTTCAGCACAAGTTAGGGTTGTTGGAGTAGGCAATGGATGCTCGCTTGCCGGTTATCAAGAAGAGCAAAGAAACTCTGAACATTTAGCATTATTTTCGCACCGCCCTGGTGCAAAACAGAAAATGGTAACGGACGAAATCATAGCAAAAGCAGCCGGTAAACTTCAGCAAAAAGGTTTTCTGGATATTCCGGTAGATAAGCAGACCAATCTTGTGGAGGCTATAAACCGCCTGCGTAAAGAGAAGAACGCAGTTATACTCGCACATTATTACCAGACTCCGGATATACAGGATATAGCCGATTATGTTGGCGATAGCCTGGGTCTTTCGCAACAGGCTGCTGCTACTACAGCGGATATGATTGTGTTTGCCGGTGTTCACTTCATGGGTGAGACAGCCAAGATTCTCAATCCTGATAAAAAAGTTTTACTGCCCGATTTGAAAGCGGGTTGCTCGCTGGCAGAATCAGCTCCGGCCGATCTGTTCCGGAAATTCAAAGAAGCACATCCCGATCACATCGTTATTACCTATATCAATTGCACGGCCGATATAAAAGCGATGAGCGATATCATCTGTACTTCGGCTAATGCAGAGAAGATTGTGAATTCGGTGCCGAAAGATAAACCGATCATATTTGCGCCTGATAAAAATCTGGGGCGTTACCTGATCAACAAAACAGGACGCGACATGTTGCTGTGGGATGGCGCCTGCATGGTACACGAAGCCTTTGCTATCGATAAATTACTCGATCTGCACAAGCAACATCCGAATGCTAAAATTGTAGCGCACCCTGAATCAGAATCGCATATTCTGAAAGTAGCACACTATATAGGTTCCACTACGGGCATGATTAACTTCGTGAAGAATGATAGCAACATGGAGTATATCATCGCTACCGAAGCCGGTATACTTCACCAGATGGCGAAAGAGGTGCCGCATAAAAGTCTTATACCCGCTCCGAGCCATGAAGACAATACGTGTGCCTGCAGCGAGTGTGCTTTTATGCGCATGAATACATTGGAGAAACTATATCTTTGTTTGAAGTATGAACTGCCGGAGATTCAGGTGCCGGAAGATATTCGTGTGAAGGCATTGATCCCGATTCAGCGCATGCTGGAAATCTCTAAAAACTAATCATGCCGCAGACAGATGTTCTCATTATCGGTTCCGGTATAGCCGGGCTGTCGTTCGCTATAAAAACAGCCAAGCGGTTTCCGGATCAATCCATCACCGTTATTACCAAAGCAGACGACAGCGAGTCGAACACCAAGTATGCACAAGGTGGTATAGCGGTTGTGCTCGATGAACTCACAGACTCATTTGAGAAACACATAGCCGACACGTTGCGCGCAGGCGATGGCTTGTGCGATCGCGAAGTAGTAGAACTCGTAGTAAAGGAAGGTCCGCAGCGTCTGGAAGAAATTATAGCGTGGGGTGTTGAGTTCGATCAGGATGAATCCGGCAATCTTGCTTTAGGTCGCGAAGGTGGCCACACGGCCAAGCGAATTATACACTATAAAGATATTACCGGCTGGCAGATCGAACAAAGTCTGTTAAAGCAGGTCAGCACACTGCCGAACATCACGCTGCTTTCGCATCACTTCTCTATCGACTTAATCACTGAACACCATTTCAAGTATAAAATTTCACAGCCACAACCAGGCATTACCTGCTATGGTGCGTATGTAATGGATCAGCACACATGCAAGATCGAGAAATATACTGCGAAGGTAACGATGCTTGCCACAGGTGGCTCAGGCCAGGTGTATCGCACTACAACTAATCCGTTGATTGCTACGGGCGATGGTGTGGCGATGGCTTATCGCGCTATGGCGAAAGTGCGGGATATGGAGTTTGTTCAGTTCCATCCAACTGCTTTTTATTCGAAAGATGATAACCCTTCTTTCTTAATTACGGAAGCTATACGCGGGCATGGTGCATACCTGCGTGCGAAAGATGGCGAGCGTTTCATGTTCAAGTACGATGAGCGCGCTGAGCTGGCTTCACGTGATATAGTAGCGCAGGCAATCGACAATGAATTGATAACACGGGGTGATGAATGTGTATACCTGGATTGTACGCATCTTCCGAAAGAAGATTTTATTTCACACTTCCCGAATATATATGAGAAGTGCCTGAGCAAAGGCATTGATATAACCCGAGAGATGATTCCGGTAGTGCCTGCCGCACACTATCAATGCGGAGGTATAGAAGTGGATGTACATGGAAGGACTTCTATAGCCAACTTGTATGCATGTGGCGAATGCTCGCGCACGGGTTTACATGGCGCTAATCGCCTTGCATCGAACTCACTGCTGGAAGCAATTGTATTTGCGCATCGTTGCTTTGCTGATGTTGAAACAAAACTCGGAGCTATTGCTATACCAAACGATATACCCGATTGGAATGCAGAAGGCACAACGGTGCCCCGTGAGCAGATATTGATCACACACAATCGTAAAGAGCTTCGTGATATGGTGAGCGACTATGTAGCCATTGTTCGCTCGAACGATCGCCTACAACGCGCACTGAAGCGGATCGACATCATGTATCACGAAACCGAAAAGCTATATGATGAAGCAGTGCTTTCTCCACAGCTTTGTGAGTTGAGAAACCTCCTCACGATTGGTTATATCATTACACGGCAATCGCTGGAGCGAAAAGAAAATCGCGGAGGCTTTTACAACGTAGACCTTATACGCAAATAGTATAGAGTTTACTTGCGCTCATCCAGCATTTTCTGGATCGCCATATACTCATCGCGTAGTTTGGCGGCTTCCATAAATTCCAGTTCTTTTGCGGCCTTCTCCATCGCTTTACGTGTGCGCTCTGCCATCTTGGTCAATTCATCTTTGCTGAGATACGCTACTACCGGATCAGCAGCAAGCGTAACTTCCTCGTTCTCCACATAGTAATTGCGCGTAGATTTTTTCGAGTCGGCAACTTTGGTTTGTCCCAGTATCGCTTCTTTCGATTTGAGAACAGTTCGTGGTGTAATGCCGTGGGCTTTATTATAGTCAAGCTGAATTTTTCTTCTGCGGTTCGTCTCTTCTATGGCTACCTGCATGGACTCTGTTATACTATCCGCATACATAATTACACGACCATTCGCATTACGTGCAGCGCGACCGATCGTCTGCACCAGTGAACGTTGATTACGGAGGAAGCCTTCCTTATCAGCATCGAGTATAGCCACCAAGGATACTTCCGGAAGATCAAGGCCTTCACGCAACAAATTTACTCCTACCAGCACATCATATACACCTAATCGAAGTTCGCGCAGCAACTCTACACGTTCGAGGGTATGCACTTCAGAATGTATATAGCGGCACTTTATACCTACGCGATCCATATACTTGGTAAGTTCTTCTGCCATGCGTTTGGTGAGCGTTGTTACCAATACACGTTCCTGCTTCTTGACACGCTCATCAATTTCTTCAAGGAGATCATCGATCTGATTTTTACTCGGGCGTACATCAATCTCCGGATCCAATAATCCCGTAGGACGAATGAGTTGCTCGACCACGACACCTTCTGATTTTCGTAGTTCGTACTCGGCTGGCGTAGCACTTACATAGATCACCTGGTTAACGAGTGA
>NZ_DATCSD010000370.1:0-79460 GCF_036568665.1 Ohtaekwangia sp.
GCACTCCGTTTCGTTTGGCAATCTCTGCAAATCTTGCCGGGATCTGAAAATCAATCTCCCATTGCCGGTCTTTGGAGCCCGCTGTTTTCAACGTTGTGCCCAGACAGGAGAAGAGAATGTCACCGTTAATCATTGATGACACCTCTTGCAGATTGTTAAAATTGGTTACAACAACAGAGAGTTTAGGGTGCTCTATATTCAAGGATTTACGAACGAAGGCAACTACTTCCGTATAGTCTTTGTTCTCGAGCAAAACATTGATAAGATCTTTACCCGTTGCTCCTGTTGCTCCGATAATTAATGCTTTCATGTCTCCTTAATCATTGGTATAGATCTGTTTCTTTCAGCCGTATACTTATTGATTATCTGTTAAACGCAAGTAGAAATTGCTTTCAGGCTTTCCGTCATCCGGACTTTTTACTTCAACATTCGTTAATCGATATTTCTTGTTCGATATTCAATTCCGTAATTCGTTAATAGAAATTTTCTAACGCCTAGCTATCAACCAGTTTTCAACAGCTCTTGAAAAATCAGACACATCAATCGGGTGTCTGCTGGTGATCAGGTTTCCATCAACAACCACCGCTTGTTCCAGCACCGTGCCACCCGCATTCTTCAGATCAACCTGAATGTTCCAATAGCCTGTGAGTTTTCTTCCTTTCAGAATATCAGCTGAGGCCAACACTACTGGCGCATGACAGATCGCTGCGATCAGTTTACCTGACTTGTTGAAATCCTGAATGAACCTGATTACATCTTTGTCGAACCGGAGGTTATCGGGATTCCATGCACCACCCGGTATAAACACTGCATCATAGTCGTTCACTTTGATCTGGTCTGCTGTACGATCGAATTTGATCCAGCCCACAGGTTGTAAGTACTGAATCGCCATGATATGTGTTTTAGACATTTCAGGATACTGCAGTCCATAGCGTTCAGGAGCGGGTACAAACTTCGGTGCTACGATATCTACTTTTGCACCGAGTTGTCTGAAATACCAAACCGGACCAAGCAGTTCTATTTCTTCAAAGCCATCGGCAGCGATAACAGCGATCTTCTTTCCTTTCAATATAGTTGAATCCTTTATCGGAGTAAAAAAGAAAGAACGCAATGCCTCGTTGCCAGGAGCATTGAGCAATTGAGAAACAGGCATGTTTACTACCACGGCCGGAGAACCTAATTGATTCAATACTTTCAGCTCGTGATCATTTACTGTTGTTGCTTTTACTTTCACCTGCGCTTGTGTTTGAAATAAAGTAAAGAGAGCAACTATACCCGTCAGGATAAATTGATTTATTGTTTTCATTGGTTTCATTTTTTGATCTGATCAATAACTACTAGTGGTGTTCATCCGCAGAGACATTTAGCGGAACGAGTCGATGCAAACCAGCCTGGAAGGGCGGCTTCTTAATGCTCGTGTTCAGATAGTCGAGCACAGGTTGTATAGGAGGAAAATTCAGATGGTATTTAAAGGCATCTTCATTTCTGAATTTTTCATAAGTAACAAATTGAGTCACATCATCCAGAGATTGCGATAGCCCATACGTGATGACGCCCGGTTCGCTTCTGAATTTTGGCATCGCTATATCATATACCTGCATGAAGGTTGCCTCGGTGCCAGGTTTGCTATCTACAAAAAGCATAATCACAATGGGCGTATCATCTTTAGCAGGAGCCCTGCGCCACGCAGTCTTTGAAAGTGGCGCAAGGTCTTTCAGGTAATATACTTTTACCGACTCGCCAAACGCGGTCTTTGTCAACCTCATCGTCTCCCTCACCTGAGCGCGTTGGGAGAACTCGTTGTAGTTGACCTGGCTATTCCAGCGCTCCAGCACCCATAACACGGAGGTCTGTTCCTCTTCCTGGAAAACCTCTGCCATAATATTGTTCTCATCGGCAAGCGCCTGTTGCACATAAGTACTGAGCGCTTTACCAACCTGTCCTTTAACGTGAGGATGAATTTCATATCGGGTAATGACAACGTATACATCCTGAGCATTGGATTGCGCAGCAACTGATGTCGCATACATATCAAAAGCATTCACAAAGCATAGTGTCAGTACCAACGATATCATGATCGTGGTCCATACAGATGATTGGATTTTCATGTTTCCTATTTTGCAACCTTCAATAAGAGCTCCGACAGCTTGTGTGGCTGAGCAAGAAAAGGCGAGTGACTTGTGTTCACTTCGAGAACCGTTTTGATTCCCGCTGCGGCAATCATACGACCTTGCAACCCGGGTGAGATCACTACATCCTGCAGCGTCTTGATATATACTTTATCAACTGCTCCAAAATTCTCTTTGGTCAATGTTACTTTATTGGTAAAGGGAATAGCAGGCTCTGCACGATAATTGGTAACCACCAGATTCTTCACGGCTTCGGTGCCATCGTTGATAAACAGACTGGTGAGTTGTTCCTTCTTTACATCGAGTGTTAACTGATCTGCAGAAGGTACAAGGTTAGGTCCCAATTTAGAGTCAGGATCAGAGTAAGCCAGATCAGTAAGTGCCTGGCCACTCGCTGGAAGGAATGCACCAACGTAAACAAGTTTACTGATTTTACCGGGGGCATTCTCTGCTACATGCGTAATAACCATTCCCCCCATGCTATGTCCAACCAGTATAACTTTACCTTCTACACCTGACATCGATTCAATGACCTTGTCGCGATAAACATCCAGACTAAGCGTGTGCGTTGGTGTCTGATCTTTTCCGTGTCCGGGCAGTTCAACAATAATTACCTTTTGACCTTTCTTCTCCAGGTCATCACGAACAGCATCCCAGACATAGGGTGCCTGCCATGCACCATGTACTAACACATAGGTATTTGCTTTTGCACTGGCGTCATTTTTCTCAGTGGATGAAAACAGTGACATGGCAAAAACTGCCGATATCAACGACATAAGCGTGTACTCGTTAATCATAAATAGTAATGTTTGTTGGGTATATATTTGAAATAATTAGTCAGGGTGTGAACTCATCAGTTTATGAATTGTCCGGTGGCAGCACATCAAATCCATTCAGGATCATAGCGAGGAGGCTATAGCCACCAATGAGGAAGTATAACTCGGCAACCTCATCTCTTCCAAGAATCTGAATAGCGTAATGGTAAGTAGCATCAGAAACTATATGACCTCGTACCAATGTGCGCGCGATGTCGTGGGCAATTGCTTCCTGATCACTTAACCCTTCGGGGCGACCACCGGCAGCAAGCGTTGCAATACTGGCCAGCGATAATCCAAAGGCCGCTCCCATAATTTCATGTGCATAGAGCTCGAAGCGTGCACCGAAAGAAGCGCCTACTGTTAAGATGGCCACTTCACGTACTTTCTTATCGAGCTTCGCGTGGTTATCCAGCGAGCGTATAAAAGTCAGTGCAGGCACACCAAACTGCGGGTAATGCAACATGGGCGGGAATGGACCAATCAACGCGCCATCTTTATCAGTCATGGTTACCTGGCGCTGGCTTCCACCTACAAGTGCTGCAATGCCATCATGAACAAGGCGCAGTTCAGCATTAAGCTTTTCCGGCTTTATAGGGTTGATACGCATACGACAATGGTGATTAGTATATATCTCGATGATTAGGAAACTGGTTTTATGAATTGTCCATCGATGAGCACAAAGGCCATACGACATAATTTCCCGGAGCGATTGGCCCAGGCATGGTTGGTACCATTCTGTATTACAATGTCGCCCTGTGAGATCGTTGTCTCACCTTTATCCAGCACCAGTGTGATCTCGCCCTCGAGTACAATACCGTAATCAACTGTCTTGGTCTTATGCATGAGCGGATGTGGAGCACCAGCCTTTGATGTTGATGCGTGTTCACCGCCCATCGCTTTAAATTTTTCTGCAGCATCGGCTCCGCTTAATCTTCTTATCTCTTCTCCTTCCGGAGGAAAATCAATAACCCGGATACGTGTTCCGCTTTGAGGTGGTGCCAGCACTAATCCATTCTCATTATCCTCGAGTGGTTGATCGTAGATCAATGCCGGTGATTCAGAAGTATGCCATACTTCGATGAACGTTGGTCCGCCAGGTCCGCCAACAAGCTGCGTTCTGGTGGGTGGCGCATTGGAAGTGATAACAGCATTTCCATTTGCATCATGACCCGTCACGATGCGTCTGAATGTTTGTGATTGTGATGCCATCATGCTGTTGTATTAATTGTTTTTGTTCTTCCTGAAAACAAACACGCCCAGGTAGTGGAACAATACACCGATCGCCCATGCCGGAGTTGACCATAGAGGCCACGGATATGTAGTGCTGGTCAGATACCAGATCAGCCAGATGGCGGGAGTACCCAGCAGAAAAACAATGAGGTGAATCCTGAAGCCTTTTTTCATAGACTCAATAGACTGCGCAGTCAAATTTGTTTGATAACTCATAAGCGTAGAATTAAGGGGTTTAACAATTTTTTCTGATGTGTAAAGATTGAACTGATGTGCTGAAGACAGGGGCAAAAATTATATTGAAAAGGGGTGAAAAACGTCCTGAATTCTGATGCCTCGAGTTTTGAAAATCAGAAAGCCCTAATTTTAGGTAAGCATGCATGACCTCAATCCGTGAATGTTGCAGGTCAGGAGAAACATGTCTTTTACTTTCGATAAATTTATATACGTATACGCCTGACACTGGCAATTACTGTGAAGCGGATCTGGAATAAATACTCCCCTATATTTATTCTGTTCATATTCTGGATGAACAGTGGCAAGCTATACGCGCAGCCCGGAGTTGTGAACTTTAAGCATATCTCCTATCGCGATGGTCTTGTACAAAGTCCAATCACCGGGTTTCTTCAAGACGATCAGGGTTTCATCTGGTTCGGCAATTACAAAGGTCTTACACGTTATGATGGATATGAGTTCAAGACATTCCGACACCGTCTGTCTGACTCCACGAGCCTTAGTAACGATCGCTTGAATACTGTCTTCATGGACAGTGAGCATACCATTTGGATTGGCACCAGCAATGGATTGAATCGCCTTAACCGTGATCTCGAAACATTTGAATCTATTGACATCCGTCCGATCAAAGGAGGAACAAATTACATTTCATGTATAGCTGAAGATAGTCAGAGGAATCTTTGGATCGGGACTTCCGGTGGACTGAAGAGATTGAATAAAGTCACGAAGGTGCTTGAAGAAGCTTCATTGACAGAAGCTCTTTCGATTGGCAAGGAGCCTATATACTCCCTATATATAGATCGCCAGAAGAGCCTGTGGGTTGGATCGAAGAGTGGGCTGCACAAATTTGATCCGGTATCAAGAAAGATGGTTGACATGCCCGATACCATCAAGGCCAGCAGGTTAAGTCAGAACATAAGGATTGTTGTGATACGCCAGACAGCCAACGGCAACCTGTGGTTCGGCACCGAAAACTCCGGTGTCTTTCGCTACGACCAAGAAAGAAATGAAATCAAGTCATACGCATTCAGTGAAGACTGCTCCAATTGCCTGATGTCTGATTGGGTCAAAGATATACTGGTCTATGACGACAATACCTTGTGGATTGCAACACAGAATGGTATTAGTCAGCTGAACATCAGAAGCGATATATTTACCACGTATCAACACGATGCAACCAACAGCAATACACTCAGCGATAACATAGTACGAAGCCTGATGAAAGATCGCGCTTCGTGTGTGTGGGTAGGCACTTTCTCGGGTGGCATTGATTTCTTTTATCAGGGTAACTCAAACTTTACCAATATAGGTGAAGCTATTGGTACAAAGGGTCTTTTACATCCGCTGGTCAACGCACTGGTAGAAGATTCGGATGGTTCGCTATGGGTAGGTACATCCGGTGGTGGATTGACTCATATCAATCGACAAACAGATTCTTATATACATTACCCTGTAAAGGCTCCGCTTATTGGAAGAATTACAAATGGCGTGAAGTCGCTTGCTGTCGATAAAGAGAATCTGTGGATCGGCACCCTCGAAGGATTGAGTCTCCTGCAAAAGACGTCCGGAAAGATGGTACACTTTGATATACCTGGCCGCGGAAGACTGGGAGAAAAAATAATCCACGCTATATTACCGGATGACGATGGCGTGTGGCTTGGTACGAATGGTGGCGGACTAAAATTCTTTCGCAATGGTCAGACGCTTCTATCATACTTAAATGAAGGCAACGTTGAATTGCTTGCCGATAATTTTGTTACTGCGCTGATAAAGGATTCTGATAATACACTTTGGGTGGGCACGCAAAACGGCATTTCATATTACAACATTCAAAAGAAAACATTCACGAATAAATATAGGAAAGGTAAAGAAGCACCAGGCGAGATAAGTCATAATCACATAACAGCATTCTTTCTCGACTCAAAGCAACGAATGTGGGTGGGCACTGAAAGCGGCCTTAATTACTTTGACAACAAATCGAAACAATTTCATGTCGTTACCGATGTGTTGGGACTTCCCGATAACTTCATTCACGCAATTACCGAAGACAAGGATGAGAACTTATGGTTTAGTACTGACCAGGGAATCGTAAAATTATCGTTCAGCAAATTCAGTATTCCATTCGATCAACATGATTTACAGTTTACACGATACAAACTATCCGATGGATTATCGGGCAACCAGTTCTCCAATGCTTGCGGACTTACACTGCAATCTAAAGAGTTGGCATTTGCCGGAATGAACGGACTATCCATTTTCTCTCCCGATAAAATACTTACCAACACAAATCCCGCTACGATTGCATTGACAGAAATACTGGTAGACAATAAACCACTTCCCATCGGAAGCAAATCGCCCATAGAAAAATCACCGACACGTGTTGATAAGATGACTGTCAACTTTAATCACGGTCTTGTCAGTTTCAAATTCGCGGCATTGAATTATATCAATCCGCAAAAGAGTGAATATGCCATCAAACTTGTAGGGCTACGCGGTAATGATGCGTGGCAGCAAATCGGAAATCAGAGACTGGTAAGCTTTACCAATCTTCCTCCCGGGAGCTATAGCTTTCAGATCAAGGCATCCAACGATAATCAGCTATGGAGCGACCAGATCAGGGAAGTGAATTTAATTGTGCTGCCCCCCTGGTGGCGCACCTGGTGGGCTTATGCTGTTTATGTTTCGCTGGCTATAGTTATGATTATAGCGGTTCTCAGATTTTGGGAATATCGCAGACGCATGCGTGCCGATCTTCAGATGGAACATCTTCAGAACGAACGCCAACGCGAGTTGCATCAATTGAAGATGGATTTCTTTACGCACATCTCACATGAGATCCGAACACCGCTCACGCTTATTCTCGGCCCCGTTGAAAAACTGATTGACAGTTATTCCAATGAGCGAATCATTACGAAGCAACTTCAACTGGTGAGAAAGAACGCCTTGTTGCTGATGAAGCTCGTAAGCGAACTAATGGACTTTCGAAAAGCGGAAGAGGGACACATGAAGCTATATTTCTCTCCATACGACATCGTTCCCTTTTGCAAGAAGATCTTTGACTACTTCGAGGGGCTGGCCCACGACAAGAAAATTACGTATGAGTTTTTCAGTAATGATGAATCGATACTGGTATATATCGATCCTAATCAACTTGAAAAGGTGATCTTCAATCTTCTTTCAAATGCATTCAAGTTCACACCCAGCAATCGAAGGATTGCCCTTCATATGGAAAGCAACGATGAATGGGTATATATTAATGTAGTGGATAACGGTAAAGGCATCAGCAAAATTCACCAGGAGCACTTGTTCAAGAATTTCTTTCAGGCCGATGATTCGGGTAGACAAAGTATTGGAAGCGGAGTCGGGCTCGCGTTCTCGAAGATCATCGTTGAGCTTCATAAAGGAACGTTGCATTTCACGAGCAATACATGGACTGATGAAACTCCGGGAAGCACAACATTTACCGTATCGCTAAGGAAAGGGAAAGATCATCTTGATCAGGCACAGATTATTTCGAGATCAACCTATTCAGAAGAACCTGAAGACACTGATCCTAATTATGACTCAGCACCGAATGATGCGTTGCAATTCAGTTCAAGAACGAAAGGTAAACCGACTATACTGATTGCAGAGGACAACGATGATGTACGACAATTTATAGCGGACACCTTAAGACCGATGTATGACATCATTGAATTTACAAACGGATCGGATGCACTCTCTGCTATGGAACGCGACATACCCGATTTAATCATCAGCGATATTATGATGCCGGATACAGACGGACTTACTTTATGCAAGTCGGTAAAGTCATCTGAAAATACAAACCATATCCCGGTTATACTGCTTACAGCACGTTCATCAGTATGGCATCAGGTAGAAGGCTTGGCCTGTGGTGCAGACGCCTATATATCAAAGCCGTTCAATACGAGGATACTTGAACTTACTATAAAGAATCTTCTCACTGCCATGGAGATCATGCGCGAGAAGTTTTCGCAGCAGATGGTGCTTGAGTCTACCGGTAAGGTTTTAACTTCAAACTCACCTGAAGAGAAGTTCATTGTAAAACTCATGACCATAATCGATTCGAAAATGGAAGATCCCGAATTTGATGTTGATGTGCTGGTGAACGAAATCGGGATGAGCCGCTCTGTTCTGTATAAAAAAGTGCAGGCACTGACAAATTATTCCGTGGCAGACCTTATCAAAGAGATGCGTTTGAAAAAAGCCGCAGAACTCTTTAAGCAATCCACGATGACCGTGGCCGATGTAGCGTTTGCCGTTGGATTCAATGACCGGAAGTATTTTAGCAGGGAGTTCAGGAAGCAATACGAATTGTCTCCTTCGAAGTTTATAGAAGCCAATCACTCGAAAGATTGATGCGTCTGTCATTTCCACATTCCTAAAAATTGGTAAAAGTTTTTTCATCAAATCTGCTCAAGCCCATGTTCCTTGTGTTTATCGAGCTATATTTGATAACCGGTGTGTATGTATTGGCCGACTGGAAGAGATAAAATTTCACAACTAAAAAAATACAAATGAATTTCAAACTCATAACCTTGCTCGTGGTTCTGACCGCAAGCGTTGCTGCATTTGGTCAGGAAAAACATAAACCTAAAGATCACAATTCGGCCGTTGCTGAAAAAGGATTGATCAAAATATCGGTCATGTACCCATTTGCAGAAGGCAAGACCTTCAACATGGAGTATTATGAAACGAAGCACATGCCGATGGTTGCCGGTTATCTTGGCTCCAACCTCGTAAAATATACTATTGAAAAAGGAATTGCCAGCGGTATCCCTAACCAACCCTTGCCCTATATGGCTATCGGAACTTTCTATGTAAAGAACCTTGAAGAATATCAGGCAGCCGTTGCTCCGAACAGAGATGCTATAAGAGCCGACTTCGCGAATTATACAAATATAGCTCCGATCATTTTAGTTAGCGAGGTGGTGAAGTAACGTTGTTGTTCATCTGCGATCACTTTTGTTCGAAATAACAGTTGTTGATTAAAAGTTACTGCTATGGATTGGCGGTATATCTCGAAACCCGGCAATCTTGTTTTTATCGAACCAGCATAGTACATTCAACTAAATTTATAGTTATGAATGGGTACACTCTGTTAGCAGCCTTTTTGATCGGCATAAGATTGGCTTATGCACAATCATCTGATCCTAAATATTTTGATGAAGTTCCTCCCGGCTTAACTCCCAGGATTTTTGCCCCCGGAAAGATCTCAACCGAAAATGAGTTTGAATTTGGTGCTGTCTTCTCCACTAACCGAAATGAATTTTTCTATAGTGTGGAAATTAATGGCAAGACAGAAACCCGGATGATGAAATTTGAAAATGGAAAATGGAGTCAACCGGCTAAAATTCTTTTCCATGATATATATAGTTGCAATGATCCTTTTCTGACGCCTGACAATAAAAAGTTATTCTTTATTTCTGACCGACCACTGAACGGAACCGGTCCTAAAAAAGATTACGACATCTGGTATATAGAACGCCAAACCGGAAAATGGTCGGAACCTATAAATGCAGGGACGAATATCAACTCCGACAAGAATGAATATTATATCTCATTTACAAAGACCGGTAAAATGTACTTCTCATCCAACCGGCAAGACAATACCGGAAAGTATAATTATGACATCTATTCCTCTGAGATGAAAGACGGAGAATTTCAGCCGTCAAATAAACTTGGTGCCGGAGTAAATACATCGTTCTACGAAGCAGATGTATTTATAGCGCCTGATGAATCGTATATAGTATTTTCCGCTAACCACCCGGAAGGATTGGGCAATGGCGATCTCCATGTGAGCTTTCGAAATGAAGACGGAACCTGGACGCCATCAAAGAGCCTTGGCGATACTATCAATACAGAAACCGATGATTTCTGTCCTTATGTTAGTCCGGATGGTAAATATCTCTTTTATGCAAGCCGGAGAGATATCTATTGGGTATCGGCTGATGTGATCCGGAAATTGCGCTGAACTGCTACTTAAATTTCCTCCCTGCATTTTCCCTAGAAATATTTAGAGATGTGCGCTATTCTTCGGTAATTCCAGTTGCCAGTTCTTCATCTGAATCAGTTATACACTAAAGATCAATGACTGGCATATTTTGAATTGATAAATATAGTATACATGATTTTGACCAGCTTACGAATCGCCTTGCGTCATGCACGGAAATTTAAAACGTATTCATTGATCAACATAGGAGGATTGGCACTGGGGTTTGCTTCTTCTATTGCTATCCTTCATTTTGTATCGGGTGAATTCTCGTACGATACATTTCATCGTCTTCCCGACAATGTTTATCGCCTCAATACAGTAACACAAACGCCAACCGGAATACAAGTACAGGCTGCAGCGACACCTCTACTTGCTCCTACCCTCATGGCAGATATACCGGAAGTTGAAGCAGCCGTGCGATTGCGGCATGCCGATGATGTGCTGATCGAAATCGGTGAACAGAAATTTCATGAAACAAAAGTATTCTATGCCGACTCTAATTTTTTTAAAGTGCTGACTTTTCCTCTCGCACAAGGAAATCCCAACACTGTGTTGAAAGAAATAAATACCGCGGTTATAACAACAGCATTTGCCAGGAAATACTTCGGTGATCAGGACCCTGTAAATAAAACAATCAAAGTAGATAATAAACTCGTGCAAGTCAGTGGCGTAACGCTTCCCACTGGCAAATCGCATATTGATTTTGATATACTGGTCTCCTTCGAAACATTTACACCACCCAAAGGCGTTCCGGTCAGTCTTTCAAGCTGGGCCTGGACATCCTTTCCAACCTATATCCGGTTACGTGAAGGATCAAACGCAGCAAGTATAGAACAAAAATTTCCGGCATTTATCAGAAAGTATAGGTCACAGGAGGATGCCTCGAAAGTCAACTATCAACTGCAACCGATAAAAGATGTATATCTGCAATCACGCAACATTCTTGAACGCGATGGTATATCTGCCAAAGGAGATTATACCTATACTATAGGTCTTGCTGCCACCGCTGTTCTCATTATGGGTATAGCATGTTTTAACTTTGCTACTATATCCACGGCACTTTCTACCTACCGGGTAAAAGAAACAGGCATCAAGCGATCATTGGGATCAAGTCGATGGAGAATCTTTTCGCAATTTATTTTCGAATCGATATTTACCGCAGCCATCAGCCTGTTGCTGGGTATAATCATTCTTCAGGTAGGTATCACAAAACTCGAAAATCTTATTAACAGCAGCTTGTCGTTAACGATCGTCACACATCTTACCTGGCTTCCGCTATATATTGTAATTGTTCTCTTCACTGGCTGCCTGGGGGGTATATATCCTGCCATTTTCTTATCAGGGTTGAAACCGCAATTGGCGCTGAAAGCTACAAACGCTTTTCATTCGCGAAGTGGTAAGGTGTCGGTTAAGAAAGCAATTATAGTTTTCCAGTTCTTTGTAACAGCTGTGTTAATTGCCGGTAGCCTGAGCATCAAAAGACAAATGGATTTTATCCGGTCAAAGGATCTTGGGTATAACAAAGAGGGAATTATAGTACTTCACGTTCCTGACGAGCAAATGCGAAAGCTCTATTCGCCATTGAAAAATAAACTTTCCGGAAATACAAATGTTGTGGGTGTTTCTGCAAGCAGAGATCTCTTCGATGGTCAGCAGGGAGTTACGGATGTTGAAGAAGCGGGAAGTACAGAAGCCCCTCACATGCTAAGTATGTTTCGCATGTATCCTAATTTTATAGAGACGATGGGTATAGAACTGACGATGGGAAGAACGTTCACTGAGCCGTTTACCGACAGCAGTTCGTTTATACTGAACGAGGCTGCGGTAAAAATGCTTGGCTGGGATAAAAAGGATGTGATTGGTAAAAGACTCACCTCTTACAATCAAACGGGAGAAGTGATCGGAGTCGTGAAAGATTTTCATTTCACAAGTCTTCATTCAGCCATTGCTCCATTGATCATGCTGGTGCCCAAATCAAAAATCGAATACTTATATATACGGGTAACACCGGGCGATTTGAATAATACTATCTCCTCTCTCGAATCAGACTGGAAGTCCATAGCTCCTCATCTTCCATTCGACTATATTATCCTGGATGAGCATGTTGACCAAATGTATCGTCAGGATGAAAGGCTTGCTCAACTGGGCTTTATCTTCTGCGGATTGTCCATTGTTCTTGCTTGCCTCGGACTATACGGAATTATTTCATTGATGGCCGAAGCCCGGACGAAAGAAATAGGAATACGAAAAATTTTAGGAGCTTCCATATCAAAGATCACAGCTATGCTATCAGGAGAGTTTATACTATTGGTATTTATAGCCGCGATAATCGCCCTGCCTGCCTCTTACTATTTCCTGGATCATTGGCTCAATGATTTTGCTTACAGAATTAGTATGCCGATTGATATACTGGTCTCTTCTGTACTCTCATCCGCGGTGCTGGCAGTCTTTGCAGTCAGTTTCCGATCAATAAAAGCAGCCCTGGCAAATCCGATCGATTCTATCAAGAGCGAGTAACAATAATTCGACCAAGCAGAGTGCGTTAAAATTGGATAAATAATTATGTCGTTAAATGACGTCATGTTATATTTGTCGTCAAATGGCGACATTATGATATTAAGACGAGACATTTTTCAGGCAATTGCCGATCCTACCAGAAGATCTATACTGGTTCTTTTAGCATCACAAACCATTACCGCTGGCGCCATTGCCGATCACTTTGACGGAGCCCGGTCTACCATCTCCAAACATATACAAATACTAACCGAATGTGGTTTGGTGGAATCAAACCAGCAAGGCCGGGAAATATACTATCAGATCAAAATTGAACGAATGAAAGAGATTGATCTATGGCTGGATCAACTATTAAAAATCTGGGAACAACGCTTCGATCGTCTGGATCTGTATCTGGAAAAGCTTCAAAAAAATAAACGTTCATGAATATGGAAAAAAAGGAAAGCAGAGAAATTCGCATGACGAGATCATTCAAGGCTCCGATTGATCTTATGTGGGAAGTATGGACTAATCCGGAGCATATTGCCAACTGGTGGGGACCCAATGGTTTTACCAATACCATTCATACGATGAACTTCCAGGAAGGCGGTGAATGGACGTTGACGATGCACGGACCCGATGGAACCAATTATCCGAACAGAAGTATATTTAAGGAAATTATACCCTTTAAGAAAATTGTGTTCGAGCACTTCAATCCTCATTTCATCACTACAGTTCTTTTCGAATCAAAAGGTGAAGAGACACAGGTAGACTGGTCGATGGTATTTGATACAGCAGAGATGCGCGAGATCGTAGTAAAAGCTCACAAGGCAGAAGAAGGTCTGAAAGAGAACCTGGCGAAACTCGAGAACCATCTTTCAACGCAACTCCGGAAATCAAAAGCCTGAATATAGCCTTGCACTGAAAATCACTTCAGCTCAGAATATATAGCGAGACTTAAACTCTAAGTGCACCACGAAAACCTCTGGCTGCATAGTATGATTCTGCTCCGTTGTGATATACGAAAACATGGTCGTAACGGCGATCACAAAATATAGCGCCACCTAACTCTCTTATACCTGCAGGAGTTTGCACCCAGCTCGATGTTTTTGTATCGAACTCTCCAAGCTCCTGCAATTCCCTATATTGTTCTTCTGTTAAAATTGTAATTCCTATAGCAGCCGCCATTTCTATAGCACTGTTCTTCGGCTTATGTTCTTTCCTTGACTGCAGCGCTTCATCATCATAACAAAAACTTCTACGTCCTTTGGGGCTCTCCGCGGAGCAATCGTAAAAAATATACTCGCCTGTTTTCTTATCATAACCAACAACATCCGGTTCACCACCGGTTATTTCCATTTCACTAAGCGCCCCTAATTTATCAGGATTCGCATTCAGTTTCTCTTCTACCCTGTTCCATTCAATACCTTTATGTCGCTTCATATTTTTCTCAAAGCGGCTTTTTAATATATGGAGCAGTTCTTCGCGCTCTTCGGATGATAGTTTCCTTTTATTGCTTTTCATACTTTTATACTATATCTGTTGAACAAAATCGTCACGTTTATATTTATAGCACATAATATGCTATTCATCTTCTAACCCCTTGCCTTCGAGAATCTGCGGTATATATTTCTCTACTCTCGATTCGCGCGTTTTGGCTTGCTTCGCTTGTGAGAAGTAAAGAAGGTATCCTCTTTGCCGTCCCGGGGTGAGCGCATAAAAAGCTTTACTCAGAGCACGACTCTTATCCAATTTACGTTGAAACTCTTCGGGCATTGTAAATTCCTTCGTCTTTTTGAACTCCACTTTCAAGCCAGCTTCCTCCACTTCAACAGCTTCATAAATATAGGCCTTCAATGCGCCTTTCAGCTTTACTATCTCACGAACATCGGTAAACCGGATCTGACGTGCCGCCTGTACATTCTCCGTTTGCTGCACCAATATACCTTTGGTATCTTTTAGCAAAGCGCCTTTGAAAAACAGCAGTGCGCAGTATTCTTTAAACCCGTGGATCAATACTATATTTTTCTTTTCAAATATATAGCAAGGCTGTCCCCACTTCAATTCTTCTGTGAGCCCACAATCAAGAACAATCATTCTTAATGCTTCAAATTCTTTCTGCCAGTTTTTAGCTTTACTAAAAAACGAATCTACTTTAGGATTTGGGTTCATACTTTCTGTTTGTTAGTTAACGGAAATAACTTTTCTATCCGCAGGCCTGAAGTACCAGGATATAATCGTCAACACTATTAATAATGTAGGACCGAAAAATTCCTTGGCGCCATCCCCGCTGGCCAAGTGAGAAAGCACTGCGCCTGACATAGCAAAAAAGAAACCTGCATAAGCCCACTCTTTCAGCAAAGGGAATTTAGGAATAAGCACGGCTATAACTCCCAACAATTTCCAAACGCCCAGTATTATCAGAAAATAAAGTGGATAGCCGAGGTGCGTCATCATATCAACTTCTTCTTTTACCTGGAGCAATTGCACCACTCCGGTCGATACCATGCCTAATGCAAGCCAGATAGTAGCAATCCAATAGATAATCTTATTTCTCTTTGTCATAAGTATATTATTTTAATTTGTTAACGATGTCTTGTAATCGGGCATGTGCCATATTTATACCTTGCACAAAAGGCAGTTGCAGCACCTGGTCTCTGATAGCAACTGATCTATATACTACCTGCATGCTGAGTTTGCTGGTATCGTCTGTAAGTTTTTCAAATTCCAGAAACTCCAGTTGAGCATCAAAAGATGCGCTCTCCATTTCAAATGTCCGGGTGATTTTCCGATTCGGGATAAACTCATGAATGGTTCCGCTAAACCCATGCTTGTTTCCCTTCGGATCGGTTGTTACAAACTGGTAACTGCCATGTTTTTTACTTTCAAGCTTCAATACGCTGGTTCCCATCCATTGCTCAACAATCTCCGGGTCCGTATATGCCTGAAAAAGTAATTCCAGTGGTAAATCAAATTCTCTTGTAATGAATATTTCCTGTTTGCCTTCTTCGGCACTAACTTTTGTTTTGCGCTCCATGATATTCTTATTTTTTGGGTTTATACTTTTTCATAATGTTTTCCAGTTTGTTGAACCGGTCATCCCACATATTCCGGAATGGCTCAATGAAGTCTGCTATTTCTTTCATCTTCTTTGGGTTAAAGTGATAGTATATTTCTCTTCCCTTCAGCTCTTGCTTCAGTAACTCACACTCGGTAAGTATTTGTATATGTTTGGAAACAGTTTGTCTGGATGAATCAAACTTTTCCGCTATTGCACTGGGCGTCATGGCCTGCAGGGCAACCAAAGTAATTATCGCTCTCCGGGTAGGGTCAGCGATGGCCTGAAATACATCTCTTCGTAAATCCATTGCGCAGCTATTTGACTGCTAATATACGCGCAGTCATTTAACTGCGCGAATTTTTTCCGGACTTTTTTTTAAAATTTTTGAAAGCGTTTCAACATTTGTCCAAATTAACCCCGTAACGAAGTCCATCTTACCCCCATACGCACGCATATCCGCACAGTGGTTTCTTCTCTAAGAATAACATAGTCCTCGTTAGTATATATGTGTATATTAAAGACTGCAAAAACGAAATATGACTTTATCAAAAATGAAAATAGGAATTATTGGAGCCGGTGAGATGGGCGGAACATTGATACGACAATATACCCGGGCAGGTCACCAGGTAAAAATGACAAATGCCAGTGGGGCGGACAAGCTTAAAAGTTTAGCATTAGAGACTGGTGCTACTCCGGTTACACTATCAGACGTAGTTATAGATGTGGATGTAATCATCGTGAGTATACCGATGATAGCCATACTGAAATTACCTAGAGGCCTTTTTAAAAATACACTCACCAACACAACCATTGTTGATATCGGCAACTATTATCCTATCCGTGATGGTGTTATTAAAGATATGGAAGATGGAATGCCTGAAAGTGTCTGGGTTTCCAATCAACTTCAGCGACCTGTTATAAAGGCCTACAACAATATATTTTATCGATCGTTGGTAAATGCTGGTACTGCGAAAGGCACTTCCTCACGGATAGCACTGCCTGTTGCAGGAGATGATCAGCGATCAAAAGATCTTGTTTCTGTGTTGATTAATGATAGCGGATTTGACTCTTTCGATTATGGAACACTGCAGGATTCCTGGAGACAACAGCCGGGAAGTCCGGCATATTGTACTGATCTGACTCTGCCTCAGCTGAAAAAATCTATCACAAGGGCAAAGAAGGAATTGTTACCGGAAAGACGTGAACTCGGGCTTAAATATATATTGAAGCACAATCCTGAATTATGGCAGGATAATGTCAAATACAATCGGGAGATTTACGAAAGTGATCTGACTATATAGATCAGGTCCTCCTCCAACGTGTTCTCTACCTGCTAATGGCACAATTCCACTGATAAATAGCCACTTACAACAGTTATATAACGTAAAAGCTGTTCTTAAAAGCTATTTTTTCAGTATACTCGCGCTTGAATTATTTTGACAATATATAACAGCGCAAATGGGAAAGATTATACGACCAACCTATCCGAAGGAATTTAGTATAGGGCTTTTAATACTGATTTTTGTTTTATCATTTTTTTTATCCACACAGATTTTCAATGTGTCGTGGCGTGAACTGATGGAGGGTACCAATGTATACCTAGGCATGTTCCTGGTGAGTACAGCTGTTCTTATTATGGTATTGATTCTTTGGGAAGAGCTTTTATTCCCCGTAAAAGTTAAAACCACCAATGATGGCGTGATCTTCAGAAATCACAGAACAAAATTAAAAACACAATTTCTTATCTACTTCGCTATTCCTGTTCTCTTCGCGATTGTATATCTCAAGTTTGAAGTTAATCTAGTTCGCTTCATTGTGTGGACTGCCGTGTGTACCCTTGCACCGGTTGTTATAAAATTCATCTCCGGAATAAACAATTACAATGACTTTCTGAAGCTGACGAATGATACTATCGAATACAAAAACAATAAAGAAGCAGGAACTTTCAGTCTGAAAGATATACAGCACCTCACGCTCGTAAGAGATCAAAAAGTGCTTCATAAAATTCAGGTATCACTGACCAACAACAGCCAGGTAATTATTGATTTGGATGAAATGGAGCTTGCAGCGTTTCTGGAGTCCATTGATAAGTTTATCACCAGTCACTATAAAACGCTCGTGAAGAGTTAATAAAGTATATATAGGTACGGATAAAACTATCCGTGCCTCTCTATCAAAAAAGAAAATCATTTCTGTTTATTAGGGCAACACCGTAACAATAACGCTTATACCCAACCAGCGCTGGTGTATCCTTCACTTGTAAAATGAATGGTCTGCGGTTTGTCAACCATCGGAGCGGTTACAGGCAAGTCGTACAGGTTTGATGCGTAAGTCTGAAGCTTACTATACCTGTATACGTTCCGGCTTCTCTGTATTGAAACTATAGATAGCTCATGTTTGTGTGAATCGGAAATACTTTTGCTCCTTGTTTTACCTCGTCATCAACAAACAGGTTATAAAAGCAAAAGCCCGCTGATTATGCGACCAGCGGGCTTCTTTATATGCCAGTTATTAATTCTTAATACCAACCGCCACCAAGTGCGCGGTATACATTAACCACTGCATTCAACTGTTGCATTTTGGTTTCAACCAGATCAAATCTTGATTCCAATGCATCACGTTGTGTTAACAGAACTTCCATATAGTCTGCACGTGCTGATTTGAACAGGCGTGTAGATATATCGATAGATTGAGTGAGTGCTTCCACCTGTTTTGTTTTCAGGTTATAGCTGTTCTCCAGGTTGCTGATGTTCGACAACTGGTTCACTACTTCAATGTGTGCATTCAAAATAGTACGTTCGTAATTATATACATTTTGAATCTGTTTCGAGGTAGCTGAATAGTAGTATGCCTTTATAGCATTCCGGTTTATCAGCGGAGCCATCAGTTCACCTGCTGCAGAGTATATCAGCGACTCGGGTGTTCTCATCAGGAAATTCGCATTGAATGCATCGTATCCTATACCTGCCGTAATTCTCAGGTTCGGATAGAAGTTCGCTCTTGCTGATTTAACATCGAGTTTTGATGCTGCCAGTTCCTGCTCAGCTTGTCTGATATCAGGACGGTTCTGCAAAAGTTGTGATGGTATACCTGAATGTATAGTAACCGGCACGAGATCGATGAACGTTTGAGAATTTCTGACAACTGGCTGCGGGAATCTTCCCACCAGGAAGTTAATTCTATTCTCTGTTTCAATGATCTGCTGTGCTATATAGAACTGACGGCTCTGGTTCTTGAGCACTTCTGCTTCGAACCTGCGCACAGCCAACTCCGTAACTTTAGCAGCCTGCTTCTCCAGCTTTACGATCTCCAACGCATTTTGCTGAATCTCGATGTTGCGCTTCAATATCTCCAACTGATTATCAAGCGCCATCAACTCGTAATACGAAGTAGCGATCTCTGCGATCATGTTAGTGACCATGAAGTTTCTGCCTTCTACAGTGGAAAGATATCTATGTACGGCAGACTTCTTGGCGTTACGCAATTTCTTCCAGATATCCACTTCCCATGATGCATTGGCACCGAACGCAATGTCGGTTAATGGATCCGGGAATCTTCTTCCGGGAGCAATCTCATCTGTTTCTTCAACAGCACCAGGGCGGGTATAGCGACCCACTTTCTCAACACCTGCTGCAGCGCCTACGCCAAGAAAGGGCAAGTACTCTCCTTTTCTTGCGCGTATCTCGTTCTGCGCAATGTTGATCTCCTGCATGATGATATTATACTCCTGATTGTTTTTCAGGGCAGTATCGATAAGACCAATCAGGTTCGGATCTGTGAAAAATTCTTTCCACTTCAACCGGGCTGTATTGGTAGTATCCTGTGCCTGCGAGTTGTTAAAGCCCGCAGGTACAGTTTTATTCTCTGTTCGATGAACCAAAGAAGGTGGTAAACTACAGGCTGATACCAGCAAGAGTATAAAGCCTGTTACCAATCCACGTGATATTCTTTTAGTGTGCATTGTCTTCGCTCTCATTAGATTGGGGAAAACTATCCATTTGATGTACCAGATTTTCAGTCAGAGAATCTTCGTCTTCATCTCTGATTAACTTCCGTCCTTCTGCAAGTCTACCGAAGATATAGTATAGACCAGGGACTATAATTACCCCGAAGATTGTACCGAACAACATACCTCCGAGTGCAGACGAACCAATGGTACGGTTTCCTATAGCACCCGCGCCATGCGCCAGTACCAGCGGAATCAAACCAGCAATAAAAGCGAATGATGTCATCAAGATAGGACGGAAACGAACTTTGGCACCTTCAATAGCAGCTTCCAATACAGTAGCGCCCTGATGGTGTTTCTGCATCGCGAATTCCACGATCAACACCGCGTTCTTACCCAACAGACCGACCAGCATGACTAGCCCCACCTGCGCATATATATCGTTCGCGAGTCCCATCGACTTGATCAACATGAATGACCCGAACACCCCGGCCGGCAGTGAAAGCACAACTGCCAATGGAATGATAAAGCTTTCATATTGTGCAGCAAGTACCAGGTATACGAATGCCAACACGATGAGGAATATAACAACTGCTTCATTACCACGTCTCACTTCGTCATACGAAAGTGCAGCCCAGTCAATGTCATATCCGCGAGGTAATGTTTTAGCAGCCACTTCTTTTACAGCAGCAATCGCTTCACCAGAGCTGTATCCAGGTGCTGGACCTCCTCTGATGGCTGCAGTGTTATACATATTAAAGCGGTTGATCTCGTTAGCACCCTGCTTCTTCTTGATTTTCATGAAGGCAGAGAAAGGCACCATTTCACCTTTATCGTTCTTCACCCAAAGATTCAATACATCCTTAGGAAGTTGTCTGAACTCAGGCGCAGCCTGCACAAACACTTTGAAGAAACGCTGATACTTGATGAAACCAAGTTCGTATGTACTACCTACAAAGATGGAGAGTGTGTTCATGGCATTACCAATAGATACTCCCTTTTGCATCGCCAATTGATTGTCGATCTCAATTTCATATTGAGGATAGTTGGCACTGAAGAACGTGAACAAGCCGGTGAGCTCTTTGCGCTTCTCCAGTTGCTCCATAAATTCGTTCTTCACTCTTTCAAGATCATCGTACGTACCATCCGGATTTTTATCCAGAAGCTGTAACGCAAAACCACCTGCGGCACCGAAACCTGGTACTGCCGGAGGATCGAAAAATTCGATGGTAGCACCCGGGAGTTGCTTGGAGATTTCTTCCAGTTCCAGGGTAATTTCCTGTACGGTATGTTCACGTTCTGACCAAGGCTTTAAGTTGATCAAACACGTAGCCGCGTTCGATCCACGACCTTCGGTAAGTACTTCATATCCTGCAATGGATGATACCGATTTAACTCCTTCAACTTTCTGAATCAGTTTCTGAAGCTGAAGTGAAATATCGTTGGTACGTTCCAGCGTAGATCCGGGAGGTGTCTGCACAATTGCATATAGCATACCCTGGTCTTCACTTGGAATGAAACCCGAAGGCAGGTTGCTGGCAACTGCAATAATACCGGCACTGAAAGCCAGCCAAAGCCCGATGGTTACCCACCTGCGGTGTGCGATTTTCTTCAGCACCCACACATACTTATCTGTTACTTTTTCAAATCCGCTGTTGAAGCTATCAATGAATCGGTTAAATATATTTCTTGATCGTGGCTGGCCATGCGTATTCTTCAGGATCATCGCGCAAAGCACAGGAGTTAATGTCAACGCCACGAGACCGGAAAGAATGATAGAGCTGGCCATGGTGATGGAGAACTGACGATAGAATACACCCACCGGACCAGACATGAAAGCAATAGGCACGAACACTGCAGTCATCAACAATGTGATGGCAATAACGGCACCACTGATTTCACCCAAAACTTTTTGTACGGCTTTATAAGGCGTGAGATGCTCTTCGTGCATTTTGGCGTGCACCGCTTCCACCACCACAATCGCATCATCCACCACAATACCAATCGCCAATACAATGGCAAACAGTGTGATCATGTTCATCGTGAGCCCGAATGCCTGCATGAAAATGAAAGCACCGATAAGGGAGATAGGCACAGCCAGTGTTGGAATCAATGTAGATCTCCAGTCACCCAGGAAGATGAACACCACCAATGCCACCAGGATAAAGGCATCTCTTAATGTGTGAATTACGTTTTCTGTTGACGCATCCAAAAACTGCGATACATCATAGCTCACTTCGATTTGCATCCCCGGAGGGAAGTCTTTCTTCAACGCTTCCAGTTTTTTCTTCACGTTCTCAATTACCTGGCTGGCGTTACTACCATAGGTTTGCTTGAGCACGATAGCGGCAGAAGGATAACCGTTGATATTCGAATATATATCGTAATACTCGCTACCCAGATTAACAGTAGCAACGTCTTTCAGACGAAGCAATTCTCCTTTGGAGTTCGCTTTGATGATGACGTTTTCATATTCTTTCGGATCGCTGTAACGGTCGGAATAAGCCAATACATATTCCAGCGCTTCGGCACGCTTGGAGTCACCACGACCGATACGACCGGGCTTACCAATGATACTCTGATCGGCCAGTGCTTCCATCACTTCATCGGGTGATATAGCATAGGCGCGCATACGTTCCGGATTCAGCCACACACGCATCGCATATTGGCGGCTACCAAGAATACGTGCCTGACCAATACCATTGATACGTTGTAATTCAGGAATCATCGTAACCCCTGCATAGTTGAACAAGAATTTCATGTTGGCATTCTTGTCGGTACTATACAAGTTCACATACATCAACATACTTGGGATTACCGGTGTGATAATTACCCCTTCGCGTTGTACGAGTTCAGGTAATCGGTTTCGCACCTGCTCCACACGGTTGGATACCTGTACCAGTGCCTGGTTGATATCCGTACCCGGTTCAAAGATTACCTGCACGTTAGCTTCACCCGCACTGGTAGCATCGGATGACATATAGCGCATACCCCACGCACCGTTGATAGCCTGTTCTATAGGAATGATAACAGACTCAGTGAGCGTTTTTGCGCTGGCTCCCGGATAAGATGCAGACACCATTACCACAGGTGGTGCAATAGACGGGAACTGCGAGGTAGGCAGTGTATTGATAGCCAGCACCCCCAAGAAAATAATCACGAGTGATAGTACTATCGCGAGTACCGGCCTTTTTAGAAATGCATTAAACATTGTATTTCCTTTTAAATGAAAGTGGAATTATTCGACATAAACTTTCAAGCGAGGAAGAACTGTCTTCATATCCTCAAACTTGTACTCTCCAATCTTCTCTTCGTTTCTCACTTTGCGAATACCTTCCAGCATAATCTTATCGCTTTCAGTCAAGCCTGATGAAATAACATACAAATCAGGCATCTCGGCAGCAATAGTAATTTCTCTCTGACGGATGACGTGGTCTTTGTCCACAACGAAAACATATTTCTTTTCCAATACTTCAAAAGTTGCCTTTTGCGGAATGATCAATGCATTCTTTAACGGAGCTGTGGCAATCACATTACCTGTTTCACCATGTCTCAGCAGTCCCTTAGGATTAGGAAATGTAGCTCTGAAAGCAATGTTTCCTGTTTCATTATTAAAGTCTGCTTCAATGGTCTTTACTGTACCGGCATAAGGGAACATTTCATTGTTCGCCATCTGAAGATTTACTTTCATCAGGCTGTCTTTCTTCTGCGTTGCCTTGTAGGTCAGGTACTCAGCTTCCGGTACATTGAAGTAAACCCACATCTCACTGTTATCTGACAGTGTAGTGAGCAGGTCGCCTTCTTCTACCAAGCTTCCCAATCGCACCTGGAAGCGGTCCATGATTCCATCAAAAGGAGCTTTGATCTCTGTGAAACCCAGATGAACCTGAGCCAGCGACATTTCTGCTTTTGCTTTGTCATATTTTGCTTTAGCCAATGCCAGTTCGTTGGGCGATACTACATTGCTATCAGCCAGTTGCTTGGTATTTTTATATTCAATCTCTGCAAACTTGGCTTCTGCTTCGGCCTTCTGCACCTCAGCTTTGTAAAGCAACGGCATGATCTGAAACATCATCTGCCCTTTCTTCACACTCTTACCTTCATCTACATATATATTCTGCAGATAGCCTCTCTCCAACGCCCGCAGTTCAATGTGTTGTATAGCTCGGATTTGACATACGTACGAACGGTTAACCAGTGTGTCCTTCTTCATAGGGCTGGTAACCAAAAAGTTGTACTCTTCTTCCTTTTCTTCTTTTTTAGAATGGCAACCTGTAAAACATAACAGGGCGCACAAGTTCATGAAAATGAGAATTTTCCTCATAATAATTTGCTCTTTTAAAAACAGATACGGTTTGTTACTAAATTCTTTCAACAGCCGTGTAAACGTATATATAGTCTGTAGGCCCTTTTGCTTATGCAACCGGACTGGCCGTAAAAAATTTCATAGTGGAAGGTCAGGAGGCAAACTCAATTGCCTTCTTCATAAGTCCTTATACATCATATCCGGATTACCTGAAGTATCAGATACCGGTTTGATGAAGTACTGGAAAAGTCGTTATTGAAAGGTAAGACTTTTTTAGTGTAGCTGAAAAAATACCCGTGGGTTTGAGCAAACAAAATGGAAACAATGTAGCTGCTGCTCTCTAAACGTTTTTTGAAAGAGATCGACTCATCGTCTTCTTCTTCTCGAATTTCGGTAACATCTATTGTGAAAACTTCCTTTTTCCGATCGGATGAAGCTGACCGGATCATTAACGCGAGGCTTCTTTGCTCAGCATCGAAGATGGCTTGTGCTGGCGCACCAGGAAGTACTGCCGAAGAGTCGTGAATATAGTCTCCCTGCTTCTCAGCATGTAGTTGGCTAAATCCGGTTAGGTGGATGCCCAAAAGCAGAAAAACTCTAACTAGAAACTTCTTCATCGAGTCGCGAATGTATGTAAAGATGATTGTAAAGGCAAGCATCAAAAATGCAGGCGGATGTAATTAACGATTGCGATGGCATCTATTTACGCATCCTGATGTAAAAAAGTTTTTCAAACAAATGTATATAGCTGAAAAATGCTGCAAGGTAAATGAAAAGTAAGTATCTGAAGAATACGTTTATCAACAATTTATTACTCTATCATACAACGTGATGGCTACCAGCGCAGTAAAATTACTCACCGGTAGCCTTGAAGTTTCTTAAGGAAATTTTAAGCACACCTATAGTAAGTGTGCATATAGTAAAGAAGTCATTTTGCTGCTATACTTCTCCCCTGGCCTGATGATATTATCCTTTTTAATCTTTGACTTTTACCTGCCCTCCCACCTCCCTGGGAGTAGGTTTACCTTTACCTGTAGCCATCAGACTATATAAACTCTCCTGTATATATTGGCTCCACGCACCAGAGCAGGCATCATAACATTCAATGTTAGGCACTAAACCAACATGCGTAAAGTCTACCTTGGTTTTGTTGCCAATCTCTGAGAGTTCAAAACTGATACGCGTGTTTGTCCATTCTTTTTTATCGCGAATAAAATTTAGCCTGCTGTCCGTTACCAGCCACACTACTTTCTTATCAGGTATAAACTCAATCAGTTTTTGGGTGGATACATGAACATCGCCAAAGCGAACCGTAAATTCATCATCCAGTTTTTGCGAACCGCCTTCGAAGTTCTCCGTCCACCATAGAGAAACATGATTAATACAGGCGAACGCTTCCTGCATAGAAGTATTCACTATAAAGCTTATATGAAGATTCTGTGTTTTTGTTTCCATACTATATCAATGATTTTTATTGGTCAGGTATTCCTCTAACAACGCCTGGTTAAAGCCTCCTTCTTTAGGATTAGGCTCCCCCTTCCCGGTAGCGATCAGGTTACGCAAGCTGCTTTGTATATAATTTGTCCATGCATCGTGGCATATATCGTAGCACTCGTGAGACGGAACAAGACCATGATGGGTAAAGTGTATCTCGGTCTTGTTATCCTTACGTGATAGCTCGAAACTGATCTTTGTATTGATCCATTCGCTCTGGTCCTTCACAAAGTTGAAGTAGTTATCAACCACAAGCCATACCACTTTCTTATCCGGTATAACTTCTATCAATTTCATTCTGGCGATATGCACATCTTTGAAATGATAATGGAACTCGTCATGAAGTTTGGTAGTGCCGCCTTCCACTTCTTCCGACCACCATCCTTGCACGTTGTTAATGGCACGAAAGGCTTCTGCCGGAGTTTGATCTACCAATATGCTGGTAGTAAAATCAGATGTTGTCATTCTTAATTATGGGTTTAGTTGTTGCACTTGTGTAGCGTAAAAGTAGAGTCTGAATAAGATTTTGGCCGGGTGCAAAATGGACTTTATAGCGGGTTGATTTGGACAACCGTATCGCGTAGCTTTCGTTAAATTTTTGCTATGAAAGACGTAATCATCCTGGCACCAAAAGGTAATATCAACCTAAGCAGTATAACCGGTTCGTTTCAGATACTGGCACGCGCCAATGATGTCTGGCAAAAGATGGGAAACCCCGCCAGGATAAAAGTATATATAGCCAGTTCTGAAACAGAGTTGAAACTGGATGCGGGCTTCTTCTCTATATATCCACTTGATATTAACGATATAAAAAAAGCAGATTTGGTTATTATACCTTCGCTCAATCACGATTACGACAACATCATTAAAAACAACCAGGATCTTATTGCATGGATTAACCGGCAGTATAAGAACGGTGCCGAAGTAGCGAGTATATGTACCGGTGCATTTTTACTCGCAGCCACCGGTCTGCTGGAAGGCAAAGCCTGCTCCACGCATTGGAATGCTGCCAGTGATTTCAGACGGCTGTTCCCCAATGTAAATCTTCATGTTGATAAACTGATCACTGCCGAACCGGGTATATATACCAATGGTGGTGCCTACTCTTTCCTGAACCTCATTCTCTTCCTGGTTGAAAAATACTTCGACCGGCAGATCGCTATACTTTGCTCCAAAGTTTTTCAGATTGATATTGAGCGATCACTGCAATCGCCCTTCTCTATTTTTCAAATACAGAAGAACCATGGAGATGAACTGGTCAGCAAAGCGCAAACCTATATTGAAGAAAACCTCACGGCAAAAATCTCCTTCGAAGAGCTGGCTTCGAAGCTGGCCATCAGCAGACGAAACTTCGACAGGCGTTTTATCAAGGCGACTGGTAATACTCCGGTAGAATATTTACAACGTGTAAAAGTAGAAGCAGCGAAGCGAACATTGGAAAAAGGCAGGAAGAGTATATTTGAAGTCATGAGCGAAGTAGGCTACTCAGACGATAAAGCTTTCCGGGAGATCTTTAAAAAGATAACCGGCCTGTCTCCCTTAGACTATCGGGCACGCTTTAACCAGGAACCGGTTTTAAATTAGCATAACGATCATGTAGCTTTGCTAACATTTACTTCAGCTATGCAGTCAAAAGAGATTCTGAAAAACCATGTATCAAAAATGGTTTCACTTACAGAGGACGAGTTCGATCATTTCTTTTCGCATTTCAAGCATCAAACTTTTAAAAAAGCACAGACTTTAATTTCAGCAGGCGATCCAGTTGAATGCGAATACTTTGTATTGAGCGGATGCCTGAAAACATTTTTTATTAACGATGAACTGAAGATGTATATCCTACAGTTTGCTATGCCATCGTGGTGGGCTTCCGATTACAACGCATTATACAATAAAAGTAAAGCAACCGTTAGTCTCGATTGTATTACCGATGCAGAAGTATTGGTACTGACCAATGACGACCGTGAAAAAATCTGTAACGATATACATAAGGCCGAACACTTCTTTCGGTGGAGAACCAACAAAGGTTATGTAGCATTACAAAAGCGTTTACTCTCGGTAATGAACAGCAACGTAAAGCAACGGTACGATGAGCTTATGACCCAGTATCCAGAGCTATATAATATAGTGCCCAAGCAATTGATAGCCGCATACCTGGGTGTATCACGGGAAACGTTGAGCCGCCTTCACCCCTGAACTTTGTGATGCAGATCACATAATAACGTTCTTCTATACAATGTGATCTACATCACGCGATATCCGCGCCTCTTGTGACTTGCTTTGTGTCGTAATTAAAACACACAAAGAACATGGAAACACAAAAATTTCAGATCATTTCCGCACAAAGTAAAATTGACTGGGTCGGAAGAAAAGTAACCGGTGCGCACAACGGAACTATCGACATCAAGAAGGGCGACATCGAGGTTGTTAACGGAAAAGTTACCGGTGGCAATTTCATTATCGACACAACATCCATTGTAATTCTTGATATTGCCGATCCTGCTACCAACGCGCAGTTCGCAGGCCATCTTGCTTCAGAAGATTTCTTTGCTTCTGAAAAATTTCCCGAAGCATACTTCAATATCACATCCATTACATTGGCTGATGCAGAGCAGTATGAAGTAAAAGGTGATCTTACTATACGCGGCATCACCAACACCATCAAGTTCATAGCAACTGTAAATGTAAAAGACAATATACTCACCGTAAGTGGCGAAGCGGTTGTTGACAGAACGAAATACGACATGAAGTTTCGTTCCGGTAACTTCTTTACCAACCTGGGCGACACGCTCATCTACAACGAATTTGAACTTGATATTCACCTTACTGCAAAAGCTGTAACAGCCGCGATAGCAGCATAACCACGCACGTGTATGCCATACATTAAAATTGAAGTAACACGCGAAGGTGTTACACGCAAACAAAAACAGGAAATCATCAAAGGTGTAACCGACCTGATGACACACGTACTGAACAAGGATCCACACTTGACACATGTAGTGATACAGGAAGTTGACCTGGATGACTGGGGCTACGCAGGCGAACAGGTTTCTGTGCTCCGCGAAAAAGGAATAACTGCCGATAAAAAGTAATCGTATGAAAAAGCAGACTATCATTGTAACAGGCGCATCATCCGGTATAGGGAAAAGCGTAGCGAAGTACTTCCTGGAAAGAGGCGACAATGTGGTGATCAACTCCCTCACGCACGACAAGCTTCTGCAAACCTATAACGAGCTTGCACCGAAGGAAAATATAGCGATGGTAAGTGGCGATGTGCGCCATAAACAAACAGGTGAGCAATTACTCGCTGCCGCGCTGGAAAAATTTGGATCAGCCGATGTATTGATCAATAATGCCGGTATATTTGATACAAAGCCTTTCCTGGAAGTGGATGAAAACTACCTCGACAGGTTTCTGAATACAAATCTGAAAGGCACATTCTTTACAACCCAAGCCTTTATTCCGCAAATGCTGAAACAGAAGGAAGGTGTAGTAATAAATATAGGGACGCCCATCGTAAACCATGCTTTCGGAGGCTTCCCCACTACGGCACCACTTTCCAGCAAAGGCGCTATACATTCACTCACACTTCAACTGGCTGCAGAATTTGGCAGACACAACATACGGGTAAACACAGTGGCACCCGGTACAATCCGAACACCGATGCATGAAGTGAACGGAGAAGATGTTTCGTATAAGAGCGCAGGTCTAACGCTGCTCAATCGCGTTGGTGAAGCCGAACATATAGCGCAGATGGTATATACCGTTGCCAAGAATGATTTTATAACAGGTACAATCATCAACGTTGATGGAGGCATGATGGCAGGTCGTAATCTATAACACGTAAAGATACCGATCATGAATCTTTTAATAATGATACTCCTGACCTTGACTGGTACAGGAGTATCAAACCAAAACACAATCGATCAAAGTATATTTCCTAAACATGTAAGCATTATGGAAACTTCAAAAGAGGACAGCCTGCTTATACGCCAGGCGTTGGAAAATTATTATTTCAAAGGCATCTACGAAGGTGATACCTCGCTGCTTGATAAAATATACTATAAAGGCACACTGCTCTTTGGGGATGTAAAGGGCAAGCCCTATGCGAAGACACTGGAAGAATATATAACCGGTGTGCAGAACCGCCAGAGTCCAAAAGAATCCGGAAAACCTTTTAAAGGTGAAATTTTATCTGTACATATTGTAAACTCAATTGCTGTAGCAGAAGTGAAAGTAAAGATGTACGACTTTCACTATCATGAGTTTCTCTCGTTTCATAAGATAAACGGAACATGGCTGATCGTGAATAAAATGATCAGCGATACTTCCAATTAATTCACCCCTCATCTATTACTGTGTATGTGGAACCAAACAAGAATTTCAAAATTACTCCATGTAGATTACCCTATACTGCAAGGGCCATTCGGTGGTAATCTTTCTTCCGTGGCATTGGTAACAACCGTCTCCAATGCCGGTGGGCTCGGAGGCTATGGCGCATATACCTTGTCGCCACAGGAAATTGTCAGCGTACATAACCAGATACGATCGCAGACCAATAAACCCTATAATCTGAACCTCTGGGTTTCCGATACCGATGCTATCAATGGAACGGTGAACGATGAGGCATTTCAGCAAACTGCTGCGTTGTATAAACCTTACTTCGATGAAGCTGGTATTCCTCTTCCTGCCAAACCACAACCCTTTCAATCGAGGTTTGAAAATCAGTTGCAGGTTGTACTCGATCTGAAACCGGAAGTATTCAGTTTTATGTTCGGCACGTTGTCGCCCGACATAATGGAGCAATTGAAAAAGCGCAATATAAAAACCATCGGTGCAGCCACTACACTTGATGAAGCTATAGCGCTGGAAGCAACCGGTGTTGATGCCATCATTGCATCAGGCTTTGAAGCCGGTGGTCATCGCCCTTCTTTCATGGCTTCAGCTGAAAGTTCTGTTACCGGCACATTTGTATTGGTGCAGTTGATAAAAGAGAAAATAAAAACACCTGTTATTGCAGCCGGAGGTATTGCTACCGGCAAAGGTATAGCAGCCGCATTTACATTGGGAGCAGAAGCCGCACAGATAGGCACGGCATTTCTGGCGTGTGACGAATCTAACGCACCGGCTATACATCGCAAGATGTTATTTACCGATGCGAGTAAATATACCACCCTGTCGCGCGCATTTACCGGCAGGCTGGGGCGTGGTATAACAAGTCGTATAGCAAAAGACTTGTTACACCAGGAGGATAAAATTCTTCCGTTCCCACTCCAGACACAATTTATGTCGCCACTAAGAACGGCTGCGCTGGAAAAAGAAAAATGGGATATGGTTTTGTTTTGGGGAGGACAGATCTCTCCTATCCTTAAACATACCAAGGCAAAAGAATTAATGCATGCATTGATCGAAGAGACAACGGCTATTCTGTAAGCCGCAATCTTCTGATCAATGTAAAATATAGTATATACAAGAGGCTCTACATTCACCCAAAGAAACATTTTTATGAGCAGTAATAAAGTCTGGTTTGTTACGGGCGCATCACAGGGATTGGGATTAATACTCGTAAAGAAATTACTCAGCAAAGGCCATCGCGTAGCGGCCACTTCGCGTACAGCCAGTACGTTGAAACAGGCCGTTGGTATTCATTCAGAAAATTTTCTACCACTGGCTGTTGATCTGCATAATGTTGACAGCATTGAACATGCCGTGCAGCAAACGCTCCATACATTCGGAAGAATTGATGTTGTAGTAAACAATGCAGGCTATGGTATGTCGGGCACGCTGGAAGAGATCGATGACGTTGCCATTCAAAGTATATTTACTGTAAATGTGCTGGCCACGATTCACGTTACCAAAACCATTCTGCCCTACTTACGCAAGCAACGCTCGGGGTATATTATCAACCTCTCATCAGTAGCCGGATTTTCCGGTGCACCCGGATGGTCTATATATTCAGCAACAAAGGCGGCTGTTACAGCATTTTCGGAAGTGTTGGCGGCTGATGTAAAGGAGTTCGGTATATATGTAACGGCTGTACAGCCTTCAGGCTTCCGTACGGGTTTTCTCTCGCAGCAGTCGCTGGCTGTAAAAGATGTACAGATAGAAGGCTATCAGGCTGTAAAAGATACACAATCAAAATATCTTGCCATGAACGACAAACAACAGGGCGATCCGGATAAAGCAGCTGAGATCATGATCGACCTGTCAGAAACGGTACCCCCACCGTTGCATTTGTTTCTGGGTAAAGATGCCTACACACGCGCGAACATCAAGATCGAACAACTCGCTAAAGAAGTGAATGATTGGAAAGCTGTAACAACAAGTGCCGATTTTCAGGATTCATAACGAAGTATCTAACATACTGATAATCTGTTGTGATCTGTTCTATCTAAAAAAATAGGTTGGTATACTGAGAAAAGTGAAATTCCCTGACAGAGGTTGATTGAAATAATTTGGTAAATTACCTGTCAACAAACCCAGATTATTTCATGAACGAGATAAGGAAAGAAGATATCAAACAGGAAGTGTTTGACCTTTATGACGACTATGCTCACAACCGGATCGACAGACGTGACTTCGTGCAGAAACTTTCCAGCTATGCCGTAGGTGGCCTTACGGTCGCATCGCTGATGAGTTTTTTGATGCCCGACTATAAGGGTGGCATTCAGATACAGGCAAACGATCCACGATTAAAATCAGAGTATATAAATTACCCTTCTCCCAAAGGTGCAGGAACCATCAAGGCATTACTATCAAAACCTGCAGATGCCAAAGGTAAACTGGGAGGTATAGTAGTAGTACACGAGAACCGCGGCCTTAATCCCCATATAGAAGATGTAGCACGAAGAGCTGCGCTGGCGGGGTATATTTCCATCGCACCGGATATGCTCACACCACTGGGAGGTTATCCGGGCAATGACGATCAGGGTCGCGATCTGCAGAGTAAACGCGACCGGAATGAAATGCTCGAAGATTTTATAGCCGCTTACGATTACCTGAAACAACACAAAGATTGCACTGGCAAAGTAGGTGTTGTAGGTTTTTGTTTTGGCGGATGGATCTCCAACATGATGGCCGTGCGTATACCTGATCTCGCTGCAGCGGTACCATTCTATGGTGGGCAACCAGCTACAGAAGATGTTCCTAAAATCAAAGCTCCACTCCTGCTCCATTATGCAGAACTCGATACACGCGTAAACGAAGGCTGGCCTGCGTATGAAAAAGCGTTGAAAGAAAATAATAAAGAGTATACCGCCTATATGTATGCCAACGCCAACCACGGTTTTCATAATGATACAACACCCCGCTACGATAAAGCCGCTGCTGAACTTGCCTGGAAGCGAACGATAGATTTCTTCAATCAGAAATTAAACTAAATACATAGAAATATAGCCCAGTCACCGAAAATCCAATATCCTCGGTGACTGGCTATAGGTTTATTCTATACCCGCAGTGCCACAACTACCTATATTTAGTTTAAGCGAAATATACAGCAGAGACTATCCGGGATATTGCGCCCCTTTTCGCGAAAGTATATAATCGATTCGCTCCTGCTCCAGTTGCGTTCCGCTAATAGAATCGGAAGCAGCATGATAGACCATGTTATACTGCGGCACTATATATCCGGCATCGTCCGTAACGATCGTAACAAGCTCAATGGCTGCGATACGCTCGCTGATCTGGCTACCAAACCACAACGGATTATTTTGCTGATGCCAGGTGACCAGTGTATATTGTTCACCGGGTATATGCTTCTCTCCTTCTATAGCTATAGTATCTGTCATCACATTTCCATAGAGAACAGAAGTTGTATGGCGCTTGTCATTGAACCATGACGTGATCACATGCAGGTCGCCATTATCATATATATCTTCGGGTGAAAGCTGATAGCCGTTCTTTACCCTGCATGACTGGAGACCAAGCAAAAGCAATGCTCCCCATACTATATTTACACCTGTAATTTTCATATCGTGATTACTCTTCTGTTTTGTGCGATGGTACATCAAAGACAAATCCGTTAGCAGAAGCCAGTCGATGACAGTCTATACAGGCAACATCGAAATTTACCGTTGCTCCGTAAGGAATTAGCTGTGGCGTACTGAACCGCGCAAATCCCCATCCCTCTGTTTTACCGAACTTTCGGCTGTCGCGTATCATAAACTGAACATTACTGAAATTGCCAGGGTATATATTACCGTCTGCATCTTCCTCGCCTTTATTCCACACTACTTTTACAATCACCGCACCATCGGGCCACGGACGTATAGTATGTTGCTCTATAGCGTTTACGGCTATATCATTTCCGTAAATAATACGCATCGTACCATTATCAAATCGATTGGTAGTAGTGATCACCTTCCAGTGCCGGTAATCGCTGGAGTATTCTATACCATTGGGAGATCGCTTTATTTCACCGGAAACAACAGGTCCCTGCGACACACGTCTGGTTTGTACTTGCACAGGCGGTTGATGATTCGTTAACGACAACACATAGTTCTTCAAGATATTCACTTCTTTCTCTGTAGGTATAGCATCAGGATGCGCCAGCGTATAGTCTCTCCGTGGCATTTTTCCCTGCTCCACCATATTTACGATATACCAGAGCTTCGTCAATTGATCGCCGGATGAAAGACTATCCCAGTGCGAAAAGTTGAGATGACGTCTGGCTTCCTGCACATCGGCATATACCTTCCATGAAAGTGGAGCGACCTTCGCATACCATTCCTGTTTTGTTTTGTTGGAATGACAATCGTAACAGGCATGTTCGAAGATCGCCCGCACGGAGTCAGGTCCTGCAAATTCTCCCGTAGCAGGTGGATTGGCAATCGTTGGACTGATGGCTGTAAGTATCGTAATGATCGCGACACCGATCGACACTAAAATTACCACCCTTAAATTTCTATAGGTGAATTGCATGACTACTGATGTTGTTCGAAGAAATAATTATTGTGTAATCGACTTTGCTGCCTGATCGATAATCTCGGCAACATCTTTGGCGTGCGAGATAAATACCAGGTGACTTCCTTTGAGCTCGTATACTTTACCACCACTTCGTTTACCCATAAAGCGTTGCAATGATACCGGGAGCGAGTGATCATCCTGCGAGATGATATGCCAGGAAGGCTTGGTCTTCCATGCTATATCCTGAAAGGTATATTGAAAGGCCGCCACCGCTAATGGAACCTGAGAATCTGCCAGGAACTCGGCTTCTTCCTTTGAAAGATCTGCACAAAATCCCTGGTGAAATCTAGCTTTGTCATACCACGCATAACCATCCACCGGAGGTAGCACACCCGATAGCGGATCTGATGGATAGGATTGCAACAACTGCCCCATACTTTCACCTTGCTCTGGCGAGAAAGCTGCTATATATACCAGGCCTGCTACGTTAGCAGCATTACCGGCCTCGGTAATTATACCACCACCATACGAATGGCCCACTAATAACACAGGGCCATTCTGTCTGTCAAGCACACGCTTTGTTGCAGCTACATCATCAGCAAAACCGGTGTTGGGATTTCCCACCACGCTAACATTATATCCTTTCGCTTTCAGGAGAGTATATACTTTATGCCAGCCCGATCCATCGGCAAAAGCTCCATGCACCAGCACGATGTTCTTTACCTGGGCGTACGTATTGATACTCAAAACAAGCGCTGCCAGCAACGCGATTACACTATACTTCTTCATAACTATATATATCGATGTAAATGACTGATTACTCTACTACGTTGATCACCACGTTGATATTACCGCGGGTAGCTTTGGAATAAGGACAAGTTTGATGCGCTTCGTTAACAAGAGCCTGTGCTACATCGGTAGGTATACCGGGAAGACTTACGTTAAGACGAGCCTGCAGAAAATATTTACTGTCGGTTGTATAAAGATCAACCTCGGCATCAACTGCAGGATCATTTACCAGTTTCACATTCAGTTTGATAGCTGCGAGTTTGATGGCGCCTATAAAACAAGCTGACCATCCGGCTGCAAATAATTGCTCAGGATTTGTACCTGCACCTGTTGAGCCCGGTGATGAAAGTTTCACTTCAAGTTTTCCGTCTGTACTGCGGGAAGAACCATCCCTCCCACCGGTAGTATGTGTCTTCCCTGTATAAAGAACTTTTTCCACGTTTGCGTTTACAATGTGTTCAGCTGCATTTGTTGTGATTGTTGTTTGATACTTTTCCATGACTTTGTTGTTTAAATATGCCTCAAATGTATAGCGCGGCATACCCCCGGTTCAATGGAGATCATGGTGAAGTGGACGAATTGGCACCTCGCGTAGACATTCCGAAATGTGACGACACCCGCGAAAAAGCTTCCGGTATTGTCATGCGCATGACGGATGTATATACCTCTCAGAAAGTAACTTTAAACATTCATTGCAAGGGAATTTGCTTATTGGCTATTATGCCTGTTTTACCCCCGCATTTGCCGAACTGGCAACAGTATTCATTTCTTACAGGAAGCCACCGGTATACTTTTGAGAACAAATCATGTATAACACTAAATTTATAGTATGAAATCCATTAGAATATTCGCTGCTGCTGCTGGCATTTGTATAGTACTCATTGCCGCGATCAGCATTCGTGAGGAAAAAACAGAAGATGTTACGATCACTACCGGTAATCCGGGCTTCGCCCTGCTGGAGCTATTTACTTCAGAAGGATGCTCGAGCTGCCCGCCAGCCGATAAATTACTTGAAGAGATCCGCGAGAACTTTCAAAACCAGCCGGTATATATACTAGCCTTTCATGTCGATTACTGGAATCACCTCGGATGGAAAGATCAGTTCAGCAAGGCTGAGTTCACCCAAAGACAACGCCAGTACTCAAGGTGGCTCGGAGTTGGTTCACTCTATACTCCTCAGCTGGTGATCAACGGATCAAAGGAGTTTGTTGGCTCCGACAGGAAAGCTGTACTGGAAGAAGTTACAGCAAACCTTACTACAGCGAAGTCAAATACACTCACACTTCATTGTACGATCGAAGGAAATAAAGCGCTGGTGACTTACGAAGGCGTTGCCCGCGATGAACGTTCTGAACTCGTGCTGGCCCTTGTACAAAAGGCTGCACAAAGCAATGTGAAGGCTGGCGAAAACTCCGGCAGAAAATTATCGCATGTACAAATAGTAAAAAGCCTGGAGCACGTTCGCATCGATCCATCCCAACCGGTAACCCTGACGTTGCCTCCTGACTTTACCACTGCCGACTGGGAACTGATCGGCTTTGTTCAGCAAAAAAGTGATGGTCATGCTTCTATGGCTGGCAGATTTGATTTTGATTCAAAGCGCTAATACTCGGCATAAGAAATGTCTAACTCACGGTCGATATTGTCTAACTCGGCCGTGAGTATCTGTATATATTGTCGGGAGATAGTAACTTAGCACTCACTTTGCAACGACAACCGTATGCTCCAAAAAACATTCAAGCTCTCGAACAAAATCATTTGGCTCTCGTCACTTTTTCTGGGTATACTTTCATCGGTTCCTAAAATTGCCGAGCATCATTTCAATCCTTACGAAGCGCTCGTTAATTCGCTGATCACTTTCTTGTTCTCGCTTTTTATCTGGTATTATAACATCTATACCCTTCCAAAATTTACTTCACGTAATGCTATCAGCGAGTTCTCTGTTGCACGGCTCCTCAAAAGTCTGGTGGTAGGTTTAGGAGTTATGTTTCTGCTGGCTTGCCTGCAACAATACCTGTTAACACATCTCAGCTTTGGCCCCGTAATGCTCATGATAGAAGTAAGAGGTATATTAATCAATCTCACGTTCTACATGTTTCTGCATCTTCTCTACCAAAGTTACCAAAACCAACAGGTGGCAATAGAACTTGAACGTACAAAGTCCGACAATCTCAGTGCACAATACGAGCTCATCAAACAGCAGGTAAATCCTCACTTTCTCTTTAACAGTCTCAACACCCTGAAGTATATGGTGGAGAGTGACGATGCCGGCAGTGTAAACTTTATTCTGAAGCTGTCGGATTTTTACAGATATACTCTGGAAAGCAGGAAGCACAACCTGATCAAACTATCCAAAGAACTGGAAATATTACAATCATACCTGTTTCTGCTGAAAGCTCGTTTTGAAGAAGGAATTGTATTGTCTGTACGCATCGATCAATCGCTATGCCAATCCTATATACCTCCGTTTACATTGCAGCTTCTATTGGAGAATTGTATCAAACACAATATAGTATCACTACAGCATCCACTGGAAATCAATATATACTCCGATGAGCAGTATATTACGGTTGAGAATAAACTTCAACTCAAAAAGACACCCGAAGCTTCTACCGGGCTGGGTCTTGCCAATATTAACCAGCGCTATATTCACCTGCAGGATAAAGAAATACTGATCACCGTAACGGATACTCTATTTACCGTAAAACTTCCTATTATTCATGAAGATCATCATCATTGAAGACGAACTGAAAGCGGCAAAATCGCTGGCCGCTATGATTGAAAAACTACGACCGAATGCTGAGATCATCGCACAGTTGCAAAGTGTTGATAGTACTATAGCCTATCTTTCAGAACACGAGCAGCCCGATCTTATTTTTATGGATGTGCAGCTTTCTGACGGTTTGTGCTTCGAGATATTCAAAGTAATCAAGATCCATTGTCCGATCATATTCTGTACGGCCTTCGGAGAATACGCGATGGATGCTATCAAAGCCAATGGTATAGATTACCTGCTGAAACCTTTTTCGAAAGAACAACTGGAAGAAGCCTTTCTGAAAGTGGAAGGATTTAAAACCTTCTTTCAAAGAAATACACAGCCCGATATGTCGGTCTTTCTCAAAATGATGGGAATGGATGAAGGCAAAAAGAACTTCCTGGTTTTCAGAAGTAACAAATATACCACCGTACCGACCGATCAGATCGCCTACTTCTATATCAAAAACGAACTTGTTACCATCGTAACATTTCAGTCGCAGGAGTATACATTGGATCAAACCATGGAGCAGGTACAGAGCTCGGTCTCTTCCAAACAGTTTTACCGGCTTAACCGACAATATCTTATCAACTTCAGTGCAGTGAAAGAAGTAGAACATTACTTTGCGCGAAAGCTGTTTGTGAAACTATCGATATCGACACCGGAAAAATTATTGATCGGCAAAGAGAAGACCACCACTTTCCTCCAATGGCTGGAAGGTGGTCGGTAATGTTGTGCACGCTTCCATAAACTGGAGCGGTTCGCATACCTCACCGGCCGCAGTCTCTTGGTATTCAAAAAAGATTTCGCGTTACACCGGGTCGCTGGTTAATACAAAAGCGACTGCAGGAAGCTTACTTCCAGATCAACAAAGAAAGGCAGGAAACCTTCTGAAATATACCTTGAACTCGGCTTCGAAGACCTGTCGCATTTTTCATTCGCCTTTAAGAAAAGTTCGGCCAATCGCTAATGAGTTGATCAGACAATCTGTAACAAAGGAGTAGAAAGTAAATTTCTCTGCGACTTGATTCGGCCATACTTATTCTCCTGCTCTTGTCAAACCTGAAAATGATATACTTATCTTTACCTTTTTACTAGAAAATGCACATTCAGTCTTTCAACAAGACAATCGATATCTGGATAGCAGAATTGGATCATTACAACCTTGATCAACTACGCACCAAGCCCGCTCCTGCCAGTTGGTCATTAGGCCAGGTATATATTCATATTATTGATGATACGCATTACTATATCGATCAGATCAAAGCCTGTACACCTTTACAGGTCCATACCAACGATGACGCTACTGACCGTGCAAGGGTAATGCTACTCAATAATGATTTCCCCAATGAAATGATTGAAGGCTCACCAAACAATGACAAGGTTCCGCAACCAGTCAGTATAGATCAGTTACGGAACGGTATGCTTGCACTCAGGGCAGAAATGAACAAAGTTGCGTTGGAGATTTCTAAAGGTGCATTGCCCGGCAAAGCTCAACATCCAGGTTTTAATTATCTCACGGCTAACGAGTGGCTTCAGTTTGCCGAGATGCACATCCGACATCATCTGCGACAGAAGAAAAGGATCGATCTGTTTCTTTCCAGTATAAAATTATAGCTCTAGTTATCCCGCCAAATAAAAAAGGAGTGTCATGCTGCGACACTCCTTTTTAGTATGATGAAAGATCGTTTATTTCTTCGCGCTCAAAACATCTTCATAACTCACCAATGCTATACCTTTTCGAATGATGGCCTCTTTTACTTTTTCGCTGGTAAATATCGTGGTTACATCTTGTCGACCCTGCGCTACATCTTCGTAACCGATATGGTAGATAGCCCTGAGCTCGTCATTATCTATACCGGGATGCTCAACAAATACATAGGTCTTGCCAGCTTCCAGTTTGTCCAGCATATCAATAAAAGCTCGTATACGCTGTTCGGTTGTTTTATTTCGCATATCAAAACCGGTATACGATATAGCCAGCGTCTTTTCTGCATCAACATCTACCATCGGTAAATTATACTCTTTGGCAAGACGCTGTGCCAGTGCCTTTACTTCCGGCGTGAAAGCCGTGCTCATCATGTGTCCGGATATGTGACTCACTTGAGGTATATATTTCCTGGCCATCACGATCTGTGCACGCAATTCTTTCTCTATATCTTCCAGCTTCCAGGGATTATCGACTACCGCTTGTCCCGGGTAGTTTCTGTTTTTGAATATCATCGGGTAAAAATAGCCATCGGCATTCCGGAGGCTTGGGCAATCAGTTAATGGTCGCCATTTTACATTGTCCCATTCGCTGGTAATAGCGAAGTGCAACCCCACATCTACACGCGGATTACGGTTCAGTATCTTTACAGTTTCCGGGAACCATGGAGAAGGTACAATAACTTCGATAGAGGTTTCTATACCCTGGCGATACGATTTGATCAACGCTTCATTGGCCGAATGCGAAAAGCCCATGTCATCACCGCGAATGATCAGCTTCGGAGCATTTGCCACCGGCTTCTTCTCCACGCCTTTCAGATGTAAAGCAATCGACTTGTTAAAGCTGTTCTCAAAATCAAGCGAAGCATATTCTCCATCAAACGTGCAGCGAATAGTTTCTGTATGCGGGCTTTCTATATAGCGAAGTGTAAGCTCCAGTGTTTTATCATCCGCCCAGCGATAACTCTCGGCAATTTTAAAAGGCGATAGTCCCACACGATTATGTTTGGCACGCGCCACCAGGTAAGGTCCGAATTTATCCGTTTCAGCTTTCTCCCATTTACCGGGTGTAAATTGAAATGCATGTGTAGCAGAATCAGTATTCAAGGTTAGCTGACATACACCATTCCTGAAATCCAGACGAAAACTTTCCAGTCGTCTGTCGCTGCTAATGATTCCAAAAGTTTTACCGGTAACAGCAGCTTCCTGCGCAGCGTTTGTTTTACCCGCAGGCAACGGCAGGGCCAGGGCAGCCAGCCGCGCTTTCAGTTCCTTTGCCTTTTTAGCATTGGCCGATAATTTTTCCTTGCTGAATGCCGACAGTATATATTTCCACACGAGGTTCAATTCATTCTGCATGCTCGATGATTCGGAAGTGACAGCGATCACCGCATCATGCTCCGGCAACACGAGTATATATTGACCAAACGCACCATCTGCACGATAAGAATTGTGACGGCTTCGCCACATCTGGTAGCAATAGCCTTGCAACCAATCGCTGGAATCTTTTTTCACTTGTGGCGCTGCTGGATCCTGATCAATCTTGGCAGTGGAAGCTTCTTCTATCCACGTTGCCGGAAGAATCTGTTTACCTTGCCATTGTCCCTTCTGTAAAAACAACTGACCGAACTTGGCCATGTCTTCAGTCTTCAATCGCAAACCCCACCCACCTGTATTTATACCTTTCGCATCCGTTTCCCAATCTATACCTGTTATACCCAGCGGATCGAATAAACGTGGTTTTAAATAATCTGCTATCCTTTGGCCTGTTACCTTCTGCACAATGGCCGACAACGTATAGGTAGCGGCAGAGTTATAGAGAAATTTAGTGCCTGGTTCGTATGCTATAGGAATGCTCAAAAATTTCCGTACCCAGTTTTCTTCACGATTCACATCGCCTGTCGGGTCCGTTGCCTGCCCTACACTCATAGACAGTAAATGTTTGATACGAAGATCTGCGAGGTAAGGGCTTATCTCTACAGGTGCATCCTCCGGGAAAAATGAAATGACTTTATCTTCTACGCTCAGTTTGTTTTCTGCTACAGCAAATCCTACTGCAGTGGCTGTAAAACTTTTACTTACCGAATAGAGTGTATGTTTCAGATCAGCACGATACGGGTTCCACCAACCCTCTGCCACTACTTTACCATGACGCAGAATCATAATGCTATGAAACTCATGATTCGTTTTGGCAGCGGCATCCAGGAAGTTAATGATCGCCTGTGAAGAAACATCTTCTGCTTCCGGTGTACTACTTCGCGGAAGCGATGTTGTTTGGGCGAATACCTGGATCGCCAGTAAAAATAAAACAAGTGTATTTCTGAAATGAGTCATGACGGGTATTGATCGTTGTATTTTCAAGTAACAAAATTCGACAACAAGTTCCTTGTACTATTTTATGAAATAGCTCCCGGTTTGCCGAGGTCTGTGCGCGAAGAGTGTGCGTGTAAATCCCATGGCACGAAGAACACCAGGAAGGCACAGCGTTTCGCAGAAATCATAAAGAAAATTTCGTCTGGCACTATCAGGCAAAGGTGTAGCTGCCAGATTACATTTTCTCCCAGCGGCTAACAACCGGAAGCCGGCAGCGAATGCAAAGCGGAAATAAAGAAGTGACACTTACCTGTAACCTGCTATGTATATTTACTGGTGAATTGCTGCCGGAAACAGTAACGTTGCAGCGGTTATAACTTTCTTCCGGCACCTATCATTACTATAGCACTATGCTTTCATTCAAGCACGAAGTCTTCCTCGAAGTTGCCCGGCAATTAAGCTTTACCAAGGCAAGCCAGGTACTATATATCAGCCAGCCGGCCATTACCAAACACATTCAGCAACTGGAAGAACAGTATAAAGCGAGTCTGTTCGAACGCAAGGGAAGCCAGATATCACTCACAGAAGCCGGTCGTATATTGCTCGACTTCATTCAACGCGCCAAGGCTATTGAAAAACAGCTGGAGTATGAGATCAACACCTATCGGGATAAATTTCACGCCAAAGGCGAATTGAAACTCGGTGCCAGCACAACGGTAGCCCTATATATTATACCGCCTATACTTTCAACGTTCAGGCGCAAGTTTCCGGATGTGCGCATCAGTCTCGTAAACCGGAATACAGAGAATGTGTTGAAGGCGATGCTCGATCACGAGATTGACCTGGGTATTATAGAAGGTAAAAACAAGATGTCGATGGTAAATAGCGAGTCATTTATAGCAGACGAGATTATACCGGTTTGCTCCTCGCAAAGTTACCTCGCTAAAAAGATCAAGTATTCCATCGATGACTTAAGGACAATGCCGATCGCCTTGCGCGAGCGGGGTTCGGGTACACTCTCCGTGGTAAAACATGTACTCGGCAGTCATGGTATAAAAATGACAGATCTCAATATTACCATGCGCCTGGGCGGCACAGAAGCACTCAAAAACTTTGTATTGGCCGATGATAGTTTAGGATTTCTCTCCAGTCGTGCTGTATCAAAAGAACTGGCAGCCGGTGAACTGGTAAGACTATATATTGATAATCTTTCGATGATCCGTCATTTTTACTTTATCCAGCGGCATGGTGATGAGAACCATGGACTTAACGATGCCTTTATCAAATTCTCGAAGAACCACTATAACATGAAGTTATAAAGGATAACAAATCAGTATTAGTGACGGAATATACTTCGCTATACTTTCGCTTTGGCATTTGAGGCCAGAGGTATGATTGCGCAGAAGCAGATTTCAAGAATATCCGTATTACAATGTTCCCGATGCGATAAAGTATATCCGCTCGATCAGGCAAATACTTTCGCATCGTGCGAACAGTGTGAGAAGGCTCCGCTGGTATGTGAGTACGATGTATTCTCCGGGCTTTCACGGAAAGATATAGATCACAGTGAACGATCGATGTGGCGGTATTTTGAAATGCTGCCGGTGTTCGACCGGAAGAACATTGTTACACTGGGTGAAGGCTGGACTCCCCTGCTTCCACTCGAGCGTCTCGGAAATATAGTGGGCATGCAGCAGCTATATTTAAAAGATGAATCGCTTAACCCTACCGGTTCATTCAAAGCACGCGGCCTTAGTATGGCCATTTCCAAAGCAAAAGAACTCGGCATAAACAATTGCATTATACCTACAGCCGGCAATGCCGGTGGTGCGATGGCGGCCTACTGTGCACGTGCAGGAATGACGGCTACTGTAGTCATGCCTCGCCATACGCCTCAGGCTTTTAAAACCGAGTGCGAATATTTCGGAGCCAAACTTATACTGGTAGATGGTCTCATCAACGACTGCGCAAAGAAAGTTGCAGAGCTCAATGCCGACAAGCAATACTTCGATGTGTCTACTATGAAAGAGCCGTATCGCCTGGAAGGTAAAAAGACCATGGGTTATGAAATTGCCGAACAGTTTCATTGGGAATTACCCGATGTTATACTATATCCCACCGGTGGTGGCACTGGCCTCATTGGCATGTGGAAAGCATTTCGTGAAATGATGGAGATGGGCTGGATAGGAAGTAAAATGCCACGACTCATTGCCGTGCAATCTGAAAATTGCAAGCCGGTAGAAGATGTTTTCTTTCATCGTAAGCCTGAAGGTCCCAGTAGACCCACCGTTGCCAATGGGTTAGCTGTGCCATTCCCTTTTGCTGATAAAATGATTCAGCAGGTGTTGCACGAAACTGCCGGCACGGCTATATCCGTACCTGAGAGAGAAATTATACCCTGCGTACGTCAGATGGCTGCTACCGAGGGATTGTTTATTTCTCCCGAAGGAGCCACTTTATTATCTGCACTCAAGATTATGCTCACTACCCAGGAAATTAATCCGGAGAGCCGGGTACTGCTGCTGAATACAGGCTCGGGCTATAAGTATATTGAAAGCATGATGTAAGCCTGCTGGCATATATACCACTATATATACAGCCGGCAAACACAGATATATACTTACGAGCGTATCAAACCCAGCCGCATCGGTATCAGTTCAAAAGTATTCAGCCCTGTTTTTATAGCAGGGTCTTCCTTCGATACACGTTCGGCAGCTTCCGGAGTATCTACTTCCATGATGCCGAGTCCCCAGACACCTTGGGGATCGAACACAGGCCCGAACACTACACCGATTTTATCCTTTACCAGGTTGTTCCAGTATTCAATATGCTGCTGCATAATAGCTCTCTCCTGCTCAGTCATATCCTGTGCAAAAGTCGGGCGCGGTGGAATAAGTTTGTATAAGAAAAACATAGCTGTATAATTCCGTGTTTACACAAATTACCGGAAATGTATTTCGGGTAATCCCTATAAAGATCTCGCAATTCTTCGATCTGCACAACCGATACTCCGGTTTCATTCTCCAAATTCCGGCTTTAAACTCATATTGACGGATTGGAAATGCAATTTTAATCAAATGATTAAAAAATTTGATTAAAACAGAAACCCCGTTACCTTTGTTCCGTTATACTCACACGAAATCGTCATGGCGAAAAAGAAAATAGCAGAAGGTGATACTTCTGCAGAAGAGAAAATAAAAGAAGCTGCCCGTAAAGTATTTATGACAAAAGGTTATGCCGCTACCCGCACACGCGATATAGCAGAAGAAGCGGGCCTCAACCTGGCGTTGCTGAATTACTATTTCCGCAGCAAAGAGAAACTCTTTGAGATTGTAATGATGGAAAAAATACAGAAGCTCTTTGGTATACTCGCTCCCGTTCTGAACGATGAGAGTACAACACTGGAGCAGAAAATTGAACAGGTTGTAAACAACTACCTGGATATGCTGCAGGTAAATCCGGATCTTCCGCTCTTTGTTATGAGCGAGATACGCAATGAACCGGAGCGTTTTGCCAACAAAATACAGGCCGGTAAACTTATACGCGACTCATACATGGTAAAGCAATTGAAAGAGAAAAGGCCCGATATAAACCCGCTGCACTTTATTGTGAGCCTGCTGGGTATGACGCTGTTTCCGTTCATAGCCAAACCTGTGCTGGAGTCTGCTATGAACATAAGTCCGAAAGCATATCAGACTATGATGGAAGAGCGGAGAGACTATATACCGCGATGGATCAAATCCATGCTGAAGACGCGCTAATTTTTTTGCTCTTTTATTAATCAAATGATTAAAACAAATAATTAAAAATATGCGAACCATTCCCATCCTTCTCTCCTGCTGCTGGTACCTGGTATTGGTGTTGCCTGCACACGCGCAAGCCGACTACCCGCTTACGCTGGAGGAATGCTATACGCTTGCCGAACAGAATTACCCGCTTACCAAACAACGGGAACTGATACGACAGAGTCGTGAGTATTCTGTCGACAATGTTTTGAAAGGATATCTTCCGCAATTCAGTATCAATGGACAGGCTTCTTATCAGTCTGATGTGACTCAGATACCCATCAAAGTTCCCGGTACGGATATACATGTACTCAGCAAAGACCAGTATAAAGTATATGCGGAAGTAAACCAGGTAGTATACGATGGCGGTGCCACCCGCCAGCAACAACATGCGCAGGAAATGAATGCACTGGTAGAAGAACAGAAGCTGGATGTAGAACTATATAAACTTCGCGAGCGGATCAACCAGCTATACTTTGGCGTTCTGCTAACCGATGAGCAGCTATTGCAAAATGAGTTATTGAAAAATGATATAAACATTGGTCTGAAAAAAACACAGGCGGCTATTGATAATGGAACCGCGTTTAAAAGCCGGGCCGATGTATTGAGAGCCGAACTGCTGAAAGCCAATCAACGTACCACAGAACTTGTCGCCATGCGCAAAGCTTACCTCGATGTGCTGGGACTCTTTTTGAACCGATCATTGCCAGATGTAACTACGCTGGCGAAACCAGTGGTGCTTACACTCTCCAACGAGATCCATCGCCCGGAGCTGAAGCTATATGATTTTCAGAACACCAGTATAGATATACAGCGCGAACTCATCAGCGTTAAGAACCGGCCTCGCCTCAGCCTCTTCCTGCAAGGTGGTTACGGACGGCCTGCGCTGAATATGTTAAGCAACAGCTTTGAATCGTATTATATAGGTGGTGCCCGATTGAGCTGGTCGCTCTCAGGATTATATACTTCCAGAAAAGAAAAAGCGATCCTCAACAACTCCAGTCGCACAATACAATTGCAGCGCGAAACATTTTTGTTTAACACCCATGCATCACTCAGACAACAAAATGCAGAGATCATCAAGCTTCAACAGTTACTACAATCCGATGATGAGATCATTACCCTGCGTGAAAGTGTAAAGACAGCAGCCTCGGCACAACTGGAAAATGGCGTGATCGATACCAGCGATTACCTCCGTGAGGTGAATGCAGAAGACCAGTCACGACAAACAAAGATCTATCACCAGATACAATTACTCCTCGCACAATACAATCAACAAACTATAGTCGGTAATGAATCAATCCATGAATAACACCATGAAAAATATAGCAGGTATACTTACAACGGCCCTCCTGGTGGCAGCATGCAATGGCGACAAAAATCTTTACGATGCCTCCGGTACATTTGAAGCCGTAGAAACCATTGTATCAGCAGAAGCTACCGGTACAATCCGCACACTGTTGCTGGAAGAAGGGCAGTTGCTCCACGCAGGCCAATCTGTTGGCAGTATCGATAGTGTTCAACTCTATCTGAAGAAAAAACAATTGCAGGCCCAGATACTCGCAGTGCTTAGCAAGCGTCCGGATATAGGTTCGCAGGTGGCATCCCTTCGCGAACAATTGAAACAGGCTGAGCGCGAACAGCAACGTATCACACGCCTGTTAAAAGCTGATGCTGCTACGCAAAAACAACTGGATGATGCCAACGCACAGATCGCTATTATACAGAAACAGATTGAAGGTATACAATCATCGCTCAGTATAACTTCTTCCAGTTTAAATGAAGAAACATCGCCATTGCAAGTGCAAATCGAACAACTCAACGATCAGCTTCACAAATGCAGGATCATCAACCCGATCGAAGGCACTGTACTGACGAAATATACCGAAGCCAACGAGATGGCCACCACCGGGAAACCGCTCTATAAAATTGCTGATATAGCCACTATAACCTTGCGTGCCTATGTAACCGGTGATCAGTTTGCCAGCATAAAACTTAATCAAAAAGTACATGTGCTGGTGGATACCGATAAAGATAATTATAAGACCTATGAAGGAACGATTGAATGGATTAGTGACAAAGCTGAATTTACTCCAAAAACCATTCAGACAAAAGACGAGCGTGCCAACCTGGTATATGCCGTAAAGATCCGCGTAAAGAACGATGGCTTCCTGAAGATCGGCATGTATGGCGAAGTAAAATTATAGTATACATGCTATCCACAAACACCTATAGTATGCAGGCAAGTACACCGGCTATCGTGATCAGCGAGCTCACCAAAACATACGGCAAAGAAAAAGCCGTGGCAGTCGATAAGGTTTCGCTGACGGTTAACAAAGGTGAACTCTTCGGATTGATCGGTCCTGATGGTGCTGGCAAAACGAGTATATTCCGCATGCTCACAACGGTATTGCTACCGGACGGTGGCAATGCTTCGGTAGATGGCTACGATATTGTGAAGCAATACCGGGAAATTCGTCAGACCGTTGGGTATATGCCCGGTAAGTTCTCGCTATACTCCGATCTTACTATTGCCGAGAATCTTAATTTCTTTGCAACGGTATTCAACACCTCGGTAGAAGAGAACTATGCGCTGATCAAAGATATATATGTACAGCTCGAACGCTTCCGCGATCGCAGAGCCGGTAAACTTTCCGGGGGTATGAAACAAAAGCTGGCACTGTGTTGTGCGCTCATCCACAAGCCTACGGTATTATTTCTCGATGAGCCCACCACCGGTGTTGATCCCGTATCGCGCAAGGAATTTTGGGAAATGCTGAAGCGACTACAGGAACAAAATATTACCATCCTGGTATCAACACCCTATATGGACGAAGCTACGCTTTGCGATCGCATCGCCCTGATACAGGAAGGACATATACTCTCCATTGATACTCCGCAAAATATAGTGGCATCATATCCTGATCCGCTATATGCCGTGCGCGCCAGCAATATGGCTACACTGCTGAAAGCGCTGCACGATGCTCCCGGTATTATGAACAGCTATGCTTTTGGTGAATATGCCCATGCATCGTTTCACAACGCACCGGATATGCGCATGCTGGAAAATTACCTGTGGTCGAAAGGCCTGGAAGACACCGAGATCAAACCGGTTACAGCATCTATCGAAGATTGCTTCATCAAACTTCTAAAGAAATGACAGACGCTGTTATCAAAACAGAAAAACTTACCAAGCGCTTCGGCAATTTCATTGCTACGAATGAAATCACGCTGCAGGTATATCCGGGCGAGATATTCGGATTCCTGGGAGCTAACGGTGCCGGTAAGACAACAGCTATGCGTATGTTGTGCGGCTTATCTATACCGTCATCGGGCAGCGCTGCCATTGCAGGCTTTGATGTATATAAACAAACGGAGCAGATCAAGAAAAATATAGGCTATATGAGCCAGCGCTTCTCGCTATATGAAGACCTGACGGTATTGGAGAACATACATTTCTTCGGAGGTATATATGGCCTGAGCGATGCAGCACTCAAGCAAAAAAGCGAGGAGCTCATTACACAACTCGGTTTGCAAAGTGAAGCGAAGAAACTTGTTGGAGGATTACCCCTGGGATGGAAACAAAAGTTATCATTCTCGGTAGCCGTTATCCATCAACCGAAGATTGTATTCCTCGATGAGCCTACCGGTGGTGTTGACCCGGTTACACGCAGACAATTCTGGGATCTGATCTACGATGCTGCCGCTAAAGGTGTTACCATCTTTGTAACGACACACTATATGGATGAAGCCGAATATTGTAATCGCATTTCTATTATGGTGGATGGCAGGATTGAAGCACTTGATACACCACGCAACCTGAAGCAACGTTTTCAGGCCGACTCTATGGATGATGTATTCTATCAACTGGCACGTGGTGCCAAACGCAGTGATTAACCCGCTATAGTAATGAAACAGTTTTTTGTTTTTATACGAAAAGAATTTGCGCACGCGCTTCGCGACCGAAAGACGTTACTTATACTCTTTGGTATGCCGGTAGTGCAGATCCTCATCTTTGGGTTTGCCCTGACCAATGAAGTAAAGAACTCAAAGATTTTGATCATAGATCACGCGCGCGATGAAGCTTCTCAACAACTGATCGGACAGATCGATGCCAGTCGCTATTTTGAAATTGAAAAAGCTCCGTTGAACTATCGGCAGATTGAAGAGGGATTCAGGGAAGGTAAAATAAAAATGGCCGTGGTATTCCCGGCTAATTTTCAAACAGACCTGCTGCATCAACACCAGGCACAATTACAAGTGCTGGCTGATGCATCCGATCCGAATCTTGCCACTACACTGATCAACTATGTTTCATCGATCGTACAAGATTATCAATCACAGATCACACCCACCGATGCTATACCCTACAGAATTATACCGGAGGCCCGCATGCTATACAATCCACAACTGAAAGGTGTACACAACTTTGTGCCGGGTGTTATGGCACTGGTGCTGATGCTGGTGTGTGTGATGATGACTGCAGTGTCCATCGTACGAGAAAAAGAAACCGGCACCATGGAGATATTATTAGTATCACCCTTCAAACCTATATTGGTTATACTTTCCAAAGCGGTGCCTTACCTCCTGCTGTCCCTGATCAATGTTGTATCCATACTATTGCTGAGTATATTTTTACTGGATCTGCCGGTTGCCGGAAGTATACCACTGCTGTTTGCTGAAAGTACACTGTTTATCATTACCAGTCTTACACTGGGTATATTTATATCGGTGAAAACAAGTTCGCAGCAAACCGCCATGCTCATCTCGCTCATGGGTATGTTGTTGCCCACCATCCTGTTCAGCGGCTTTATGTTTCCCATCGAGAACATGCCTGTGCCTTTACAAGTAATATCCAACATTGTGCCCGCCAAGTGGTACTATATCATTGTGAAATCGATTATGATAAAAGGGCTCGGCTTCTCTGCTATATGGAAGGAAACGCTGATCCTCACCGGTATAACTTTATTCTTATTAGTGATAAGTCTCAAGAGTTTTAAAATCCGACTGACATGAGAACGATCCGATTTTTATTACAGAAAGAATTTCGCCAGATATTCCGGAACAAATCTATACTGGCCATGATCCTGGTAATGCCTATTATGCAATTGCTGATATTACCGCTTGCGGCCAACTATGAAGTAAAGAATATTAACCTGGCTGTAGTAGATCATGACCACTCTTCGTATTCACAAAAAATGATTTCTAAAATTACTTCCTCCGGCTATTTCCGGTTAACCGGTTATCATCCTTCCTATAAAGAAGGACTACACGAGATCGAGTCAGACAAAGCTGATCTTATCCTGGAGATACCACACGGCTTTGAACGCAACCTGACCCGTGAAGACAAAGAAAAATTACTCATTGCTGTCAACGCGATCAATGGTGTAAAGGCAAACCTCGGCAGCGCTTACCTCGCTGAGATCATCCGCAATTTCAATGGCGACATCCGTTATCAATTCTTCCCGGTTTCACGATTTATGACGGAGCCTGTTATCACAATCACATCGTCTAACTGGTTCAATCCGCTGCTCAATTACCGGATGTTTATGGTGCCAGGTATATTAGCAACGCTCGTAACAATGATCGGAGGTTTTCTCAGCGCACTGAACATCGTAAAGGAAAAGGAAGTTGGCACCATTGAGCAGATCAACGTAACACCTATACGCAAGCATCATTTTATACTGGGCAAGCTTATACCTTTCTGGGTATTGGGAAATATAGTGTTCTCCATCGGGCTGTTGGTATCATGGCTGATATATGGCATTATACCGGTAGGAAGTTTGTTACTGCTTTATGGTTTTATTACCGTATACCTGCTGGCAGTATTGGGGCTGGGTTTATTAGTGTCAACTGTATGTGAAACACAACAACAAGCTATGTTCATTATGTTCTTCTTCATGATGATCTTTATACTCATGGGTGGTCTCTTCACTTCTATCGACAGTATGCCGGAATGGGCACAGATGGTTACGCGCTTTAACCCGGTAAGCTATCTCATCAACGTCATGCGCATGGTTATACTCAAAGGAAGCGGCTTCCGCGATGTAGCCCCACACCTGGGCGTGGTTACCCTGTTTGCTATTGTACTTAACGGATGGGCAGTGTTGAATTATAAGAAATCTTCGTGAGTCGTTAACAGTTATCTGTTAATGGTTATCCGTTAATCGTTAACCGTTATTCGACATTCGTTGATCGATGTTCCTTGTTCGATATTCACTTTCCGTTAGCAGTTAATCGTTATTATACTTCAACATTCGTTAATCCGAATAACGATTAACTATTAACGGTTAACCGTCAACGCCTGTCCTGTTTCTTCTGAAAAAAGTTTCTCTTTACAAGGGCGGTGCAATGCGCACATCTGGAAGAGATATTCCCAATGCTTCATGTCATCATTCAGCCACTCGAATAATTCATCTGCTTCATCATCAGATGAAATATATAGCGCATACTTTCGACAAAGGATTAAATAATATGTTTCGTTCACGGGGGTGTGATTTGGTATCAGTGAAAGTCATGCACGGCATGATGTGTATAGTTGCGCGTATCGATGTATCGGCCATCTGCACACGAGCTGGTATACTTTGCTAAGGTCTGATACTTCTGTGAAACCGTGATTACGGGCACATTAAGATTATGCAAAAAACTCACGCTGATAATGCTGTATACATTATGAACGTGAGTTTATCCGTTGCATCAACAAGGAATGTTGATCGCTCTGAGAATATAGTCGCTCTTGTAAATTTACCGGACGAGTGGTTAAACAGCGTGATCAGTCGAGCACCACTACTTTCTCTTTCTTCTTTGCTTTTGTTTTTCCGGTAGCTTCTTTCAGAATGCGTTCTGTTTTCCTGGTCTGCTTTTTCACTTCGCTGCGAATACGGCTTGAAAATTTACGCGCTACTTTATCGAGCAGCTTTTGTGTTTTTTTGGAAGGCGATGAAATTTGGAATTTACCAAGCGCCTGATTCATTGCCTCTTCTACAGTCAGCAATATTTCTTTCTTCAATACTTTTTCCATGTGAGTCGGACTGGGTTTTCGTTCGGGCTCAAAAGTAGTTTATGTTATTTGAATGTTAAATGAGTTAACAAAAACTTAATATTTACTATTTGTAAACTATATTGCCATTTAGTAAACCTTTCTACCTGAATCCGCTCGTATGCAGTGTTTTATAGAAATGATCTCTTCAAAAAACCAGTGCGCATCAATTGCTGAACAGGGTCGGAGAAAGATTGTTTTACCATGCTCGCTATAGAAGAATAGTGATTTACTTGCAGGCTTGCTGATATAAATAGTTATACAACATCAGGCATTATTATATAACAACGTAATACAAAGAGCTGATTATACCACCACTTCATGAAAGACCGCTATATTTCTATACGTCATCATACCGAAAAGATCTGCGCACCACTTCAGTTAGAAGATTACGTAGTGCAGCCGATGCCTGACGCGAGTCCACCGAAATGGCATCTGGCGCACACTACCTGGTTCTGGGAAGAATTTATACTTTCACAATACCTGGCATCTTATAAACGCTTTCATCCGCACTATGCTTTTTTGTTCAACAGTTATTACGAAAGTGTTGGCGAACGTGTATTGCGACTGCATCGTGGCAATATGTCGCGGCCAACCGTTGCTGAGATTCTGGCGTATAGGGCCTACGTGGACGAGCACATGCTAAAGCTGCTGGATAATATTCCGCAGGAAGCGCAAAGTCTTGTCGAGCTCGGCCTTCACCATGAACAACAGCACCAGGAACTGCTCTATACCGACATCAAATATATACTGGGACACAACCCGTTGTTTCCCTCCTATCAACCTGACTTTCGCGAAACACCACGGGTAGAAACAGATCATCGCTATATGGAAATTCCCGCAGGTATATATTCCATTGGTTATACCGGCACCGGTTTTTCGTTCGACAATGAGCATGCGCCGCATACTGTACAATTACAAGACTTCAGCATCCGTAAAAGCCTGGTAACAAATGGAGAGTATATTGAGTTTATCAAAGCAGGAGGCTATAGCAATCCGCTACTGTGGTATAGCGATGGCTGGAGTTGGGTGAAGCAAAACACAGTAGACAGTCCGTTGTATTGGTATCCTGCAGGAGATCAGTGGCAACGGTATTCACTTGCAGGACTTGAAACCGTGAATCCATCCGAGCCTGTAACGCACATCAGTTTTTATGAAGCGGCTGCATTTGCCGAGTGGAAAGGGTTACGTTTGCCAACAGAGTTTGAATGGGAGGCAGCATCGGGTAATTTTACCTGGGGCCAGCGATGGGAACATGTAAACAGCGCTTACCTGCCATACCCGAATTATCAGCGACCTGCCGGAGCAGTGGGCGAATACAACGGCAAGTTTATGATCAATCAAATGGTATTGCGCGGTGCTTCCGTAGCAACTCCGGCCGGCCATTCACGTAACACCTATAGAAATTTCTTTTACCCACAGCAGCGCTGGCAATTCAATGGCATACGGCTGTGTAAAAAATAACCGATGATTATCACCACCGATATACTCCCCACAGAAGTTGCCCGCGCGGTAAAAGAAGGCTTCGCGAAAATTCCGAAGCGATTACCGAGCTGGCTTTTTTATGATGAAGCTGGCGACAAAATATTTCAGGCGATTATGCGCATGCCTGAATATTACCTTACACCCTGCGAATACGAGATACTGCAAGCGAACAAAGATAAGTTATACCAACGCTTTACCACAGACGGTTCTGCATTTGACCTGATCGAATTAGGCGCTGGCGATGGATTGAAAACTGAAATACTGCTTCGGCATTTTCAAAGTAAAGAGGCGGCCTTCCGATATTTACCGGTAGATGTTTCTTCTACTGCGCTGAGTTCGCTCACACATCGCCTCGCAGATATATTTCCGAAGCTGGCGATTCAGCCGGTAAACAAACAGTATAACGAAGCGATCCGCACACTGTATGAAGAAGATCTGAACCGGAAAGTATTTTTATTTCTCGGTGCAAACATTGGTAACTTTCAGGTGCATGAAGCCGAGAACTTTGTAACCATGATTGCTTCAGGCATGCATCCGGATGATCAATTGCTGATCGGCTTCGATCTGAAAAAAGATCCGCGACTTGTACAGGCAGCGTACGATGATCCACATGGCATCACCCGTAACTTCAACATGAATTTGCTGATACGTCTGAACCGCGAATTAGGCGCGCAGTTTCAGCTCGATCAGTTCAGGCACTATCCGTATTATGATCCGGAGAGCGGCATGACCAAGAGTTACCTGGTAAGTCTTCGCGCACAGGATGTATATATCGAAGCATTTCAGTCTGCTATACATTTCGATCGTTGGGAAGTGATTCACACTGAAGTATCGCAGAAATATGATATACCGATGATCGAAAAGATCGCGTCAGTCTCGGGATTAGAGATCACCGATGTACTGTACGATTGCAAGCACTACTTTTGCGATGTATTGTTCAAAAAGAAAAACGGATAAACCGACAGGCTTCTTCTTATAATGTAGTATATTTTCTTATGGATATTGTAGCAGCACTCAGAAGTGTTCCTGAATTTAAAGAACTGGATGAAAGCCATTTGCAATGGCTGGCCAATAAAGGATCAATCGTTCACGCAAAAGACGGAGAGTATCTTTTTCGCATGGGCGATACCATCGACAGCATGCGTATACTGTTTCAGGGCGAGCTGGATATATACCGCGATCAGGCCGGCAACAGGCGCTATCTCGGCACTGTGGAGCAGGGAGAGATCACCGGGGTACTTCCCTATTCGCGCATGAAAGCCGCGATGGCCGATGGTATCATTTCCGGTGATGCTATAATGTATAGTCTCGATCGTCAGTATTTTCCGGAGTTGCTGCGCGATCATTCTCCGCTTGCAGAAATACTGGTACACATCATGACCGATCGTGTGCGCGACTTCACACAACTGCAACAGCAGGACGACAAGATGATGGCACTCGGTAAACTTTCTGCCGGCCTCGCACATGAGTTGAACAATCCTTCTGCCGCCATCGTGCGCAGTGCACATGAATTGAAACGTCACCTCGCCAACCTTCCTGAAAAATTCAAGCGGGTTATCAAGATACAGGCTACGGATGATATTGTTGACCAGGTAAATCATTTTGTATTCTCGCGTCTGGCAGCCAACAATGGCTATAATCATCCGGCTTTATCGTTGACGGAAAAGAATGAAAAAGAAGAAGTACTGATCGAATGGCTGGAGAACAACGGCTTGGAAGATGTATATGAAATGGCCGAACTGTTTGTGGAGTTTGGTATCACAACACAAGACCTTGATTCTTTGAATACGATACTTCGTCCGCAGGATCGTGTTGCTGTACTCAACTGGGTTGTACAAACTTTTACTACGGAACGGCTGGTGAACGAAATTGAAGAAGCTTCCAAGCGGATCAATGTACTGGTAACATCCGTAAAGAGTTATACCCACATGGATCGCGCTCCGGAGAAAGAACGTACCGATATCAGCACGGGGATACGCAACACACTCACGATGCTCAACCACAAGATCCGGAAGAACCAGGTAAAGGTAGTTGAAAATATACCGGCCGATCTTCCGCATGCGTGCATCTATATAAGCTCCATGAACCAGGTATGGACGAACCTGATCGACAATGCGCTCGATGCTTTGGAAGGACGACCTGATCCTGTGCTGGAAATCAAAGCAGAAAAAGACCGCGAGTTTTTACTCGTACATATTATTGACAATGGTCCTGGTATACCGGAAGATATACAGGACAAAATATTTGATTCGTTTTTTACGACCAAGCCTGTAGGTAAAGGCACCGGTCTGGGTCTGGAAGTAGTACGACAGATCGTGCTGCAACATGCCGGCCGTGTAACCGTAAAATCAAAACCGGGCTATACCGACTTCTCTGTTTGTATACCCATCGAAGCACGCAACCGAAAAGAAGTGACTAAGTAGCAAGATGAAGAAACCAATAGTATTTACATTAGACGATGACCCCCAGGTATTACGGGCTGTAGTCCGTGATCTTCGTAATGAATTTGGAAAAGATTTCAGGATCATGAGCACAACTTCTGCCAAAGAAGCGCTGGCATCATTGACCGATCTGAAAAATAAAAATGAAGCGATCGCTTTATTTCTCTGCGATCAGCGTATGCCTGAAATGCTGGGCGTTGATTTTTTGCAGCAGGCGAAAGAAGTATATCCGGAAGCAAAGCGTATACTGTTAACAGCATACTCGGATACAGAAGCTGCAATCAAGGCGATCAATGAAGTGCAACTGGATTATTACCTGATGAAGCCTTGGGATCCTCCGCACGAACGATTATACCCTGCACTCACGGATCAGCTTGACGAATGGCAAAGCAGTCACGTTCCGGATTTTCAAGGTATACGTATTGTAGGATACCAGTTCTCTCCGCGCTCACACCAGATCAAAGATTTTCTCTCGGGAAATCTTATACCTTATCAATGGCTCGATTATGAATCAAGCATAGCAGGACAAGATCTTGTTGCTATCAATCACATCGAACCGAAAGATTTACCGGCTGTGTTTTTCGAAGATGGTTCATTCTTGCTGAACCCGGAGATACAGCAGGTAGGAGAAAAAACCGGCATGAACTCAAAGGCATCTAAAACGATGTACGATGTTACCATCATCGGTGCGGGGCCTTCCGGTTTAGCGGCAGCAGTATATGGAGGCTCCGAAGGATTATCGACAGCAGTCATTGAGAAACGTGCTCCGGGTGGACAAGCCGGTACCAGCTCGCGTATTGAAAATTACCTGGGCTTTCCCAATGGACTCAGTGGTTCCGATCTTTCACGAAGAGCGTTCTCGCAGGCAACACGTTTCGGTGTCGAGTTTTTATCACCTCAGGAAGTTGTGAGTATATCCGTACAGGATCACTACAAGATCGTACAACTCGCAGATGGCAGTACACTCAACACGAAGAGTGTAATTATTACTACGGGTGTTGACTATCGCACGCTTGAGGCTATCGATGTAGAGCGTTTCACCGGGGCGGGAGTATATTATGGTGCTGCCACGACTGAAGCACACGCCTGCCGCAACAGTGATGTATATGTAGTGGGTGGCGGTAACTCTGCAGGACAGGCTGCGATGTACCTCGCTAATTTTGCCAATCGGGTACTCATTGTTATCCGCAGAAAAGATCTTACGGCTACAATGTCGAAATACCTGATCGACCAGATCGCAGCCACTAAAAATATACATATACTTCCCGAGACAGAAATACGACAAGTATATGGCGATGATCGTCTTGCAGCGATCGATGTGGAAAATATAGCGACCGGTATAAAAGAAAAAGTAAATGCCGCTGCGCTGTTTATTTTCATTGGTGCGCGCCCGGTTACAGACTGGATCACCCTCGATATTATCAAAGATGAAAAAGGATTTATCGAAACAGGTCGCGAATTATTGAAATATGAGTCGTTCAAAAAATCATGGAAGCTGAACCGTGAGCCCTACTTACTCGAAACGTGTAGTCCCGGTATATTTGTAGCCGGAGATGTTCGCGCAGGCGCTATGAATCGTGTGGCCTCCGCTGTGGGCGAAGGTGCTATGGCTATCAAGTTTGTTCATCAATACCTGGCTGAAAATTAATTATACCTGCTATGCTCAAAGACGAACTCTGCTCTCACCTGGAAAATCTTCACAACCTGAAGAAAGCCAAAGAATTTGTATGCGAAGAGTGTATCAAGACAGGTGACGAGTGGGTTCACCTGCGCACTTGCCAGACTTGTGGCGCAACGCTATGCTGCGATGCCTCTCCCAACAAACATGCCTCGCGACACGCGCATGCGTCTGGCCACCCCGTTGCGATCTCTGCACAACCAGGCGAACGATGGGCCTATTGTTATGTGGATGAGCAGATGGCATTCTATTAAAAGCTGTAAGCTTAAAGTATAAAGCAGAAAGTGAAATGCACAATGCTTTCTGCTTTACACTTTCTACTTTGAGCTTTAAGCTTTCATCTGTCGCAAGTGCTTCGGTATAAGCCACAACTCAATTCCCTCAAATACAAGTTCCAGTATAATTGCCAACAACGCTGAAGGTATAGCACCTGTCAAAATCATCTTGGTATTATTCAATGCGAGGCCGGTAACTATATATTCTCCCAGTCCACCGGCACCGATAAAAGCTGCGAGTGTAGCCGTGCCTACGTTGATCACCGCAGCAGTGCGTATACCAGTCAGTATCATCGGCATAGCCAACGGTATCTCTACATGCCGCAGACTGTTCCAGGTAGTCATACCCATGGCCATAGCCACTTTCTTTAATACAGGGTCTACCGTAAACAAGCCAATCATGGTATTGCGCAGTATCGGTAATAGTGCATACAGGAACAACGCGATTACGGCCGGTACTATACCTATACCTGCCAGTGGAATCATCAGCGCGAGCAACGCTATAGATGGGATTGTCTGTAAGATACCGGTGATATATAGAATTACTCGTGCTACCACAGGATAGCGATACAGCATAACTCCCAACGGCAGGGCTACTGCAATGGCAGCCAATAATGATAGCAGCGTAAGCTTCAGGTGTACACCTGTCTTTTTCAATACTTCCCATACATCGCTGTCGGTTGCAGCAGGTGTATTACCCATGAGTTTGCGCGACACGAGAAATTCCTGTGCAATTTTCCGGTGACTTTTGTTATTAAAAAGTGCTTCGGCATTCAAGCGCTGCATGGTCGTATCCGGTATAGCCTGTGTCAGTTTAGCCAATAACTCTTTTGCTTTTACAGGAAGCGAAGCTGTATATAGTGATACTGCATTATATTCCGGGAAGAATCGCTCGTTGTCTTGCAACACCTGTAAATTATACCGTTCTATCTCACCATCGGTAGAGTATGCATCCGTAAGCTGTATGGTGTTTTCACGAAGCGCCTGGTATGCCAGTCCGTGTTCGAGACCAACAGGCTGCTGATGCAGATTGTAGAAGGATGCAAGATTACTCCAGCCATCGGCACGTTCCAGAAATTCATAACTGAGCCCTGCTTTTAATCGCGGATGTGATACGAGATCAGAAATTGTTTTCACTTGTAATTTCTCCGCCAGTGCCCGGGTCATTACCAGGGCATAGGTATTGTTAAATCCATAAGGCGATGATAGTTCAAGCTGAAATTTGTCTGCTAATATTTCCTGCATCTTCTCCGTTGTAACCGAGCGATCCTGGTTTAATATTTCCAGCGCAATAGTGCCGGTATATTCCGGGTATATATCAATAGCGCCTGTGCGAAGAGCCTCAAAGCTCACGGCAGTTCCTCCAAGATTAAATTTGCGTTCTACCGTAAAGCCACCGTCTTCCAGGATCAAGGCAATCATTTCGCTGAGTATATATCCCTCATTAAAATGTTTCGCTCCCACCCGTATCGGTTTCTGCTGCGCAGTAGCCGGCAGGTATATATATAACGCAACCGAAAGAATCAGTAGAGCTCTGTACATCGCTACGCAATTAAAGAAGATTTCAGTACATCTATATTCGCTATAGCTCCGGAGGTTTTGATCGTACCATCTTCCAATGCCATAAAATAATCTCCGAGTATACGCGCTTCTTCCCGATCGTGCGATACCAATACAATGGTGCGTGGCTCATCACGCTGTATAGCTTTCAGGTGACTATATATACTTTGCTTGGTGTCGGTATCCAGCGAAGCAAACGGTTCGTCCATCAACAGCACCGGTGGCTCCAGCAACATGGCACGACATAACCCCGCCCGCTGTTGTTCTCCACCCGACAGCTCGTGCGGATATTTGTGTATATAGGAAATCGGCAACTCCACCATGTCCAGCAAATGAAGCGCGCGCTGATGTGTTTTATGTGCCGGCTGTTGCGCGATCTTGCCGGGCAATACTATATTATCATATAATGTAAGATGCGGAAATAAACCGATGTGCTGTATTACATACCCGAGCTTCAATCGTATTGTATGAATGTTGCTGTAATCCAGCGGTGCATCGAAGAGCGCAACGCTTCCCCTATCCGGCCGAATCATGCCGTTAATGATCTGCAATAAAGTAGATTTACCGCTGCCGCTTTTTCCCAGCACCACCGTTACTTTCTCGTGCGCAAATGACCATGATAGACCTGAGAGAACCGGCTTCGTGGAAAAGCTATGGGTAATATCGGTGAGTATAATGGGATCAACCGGCATTTGCGTGTATCAGTTTTCCCTAAATATACAGCCTGGAAGAGAATATACAGGTATAAATTCTTTACACCTGTGTCGGTACGCTGCGCATGGCCCCGCGCGTATCGAGGCGATTGATAAATTCTTCGAGTGAATCGTTTTCAGAAAGGTTCAGCCTCTTCTTCAGGCGGTAGCGCGATTGCTTTACACTATCGGGAGAGACACCCAGCATCTTGGCTGATTCTTTCAACGACAGGTTCATGCGAAGCAATGCAGCGAGGCGAAGTTCCGCAGCCGTTATATCCTGGTATTTATAGCGCAGCATGGCAAAGAAGTTCGGGTATACTTCTTCAAACGCTCGCTTAAAGTTTTCCCAATCTTCCTGTGTAAGAATGTTGGATTCAAGTATGCGGTTAAACTTCTCGATCTGTACGTGTTCTTCCGGTTGTGCCTGTGCTGCTTCCAGTTCCTTGTTCATCTTTTCCAGCAACTCCGATTTTTCCAGCAGACTTTGCTTCAGAAAATCCAGTTGTTGCTCTTTTATCTGCAACTGGTGTTCATTGCGCTCGAGTTGGCGTTTGTTCTTCAGCTTCTGCCGGTTATAAAGTAATCCTCCAATGATTACGAGCAATACACCTGCCGTCAGAAATGTATTCCGTCTGAAAAGATCAGCTTTGTGCTGCTGTTGTAATAGCGTGATCTCGGCTTCTTTTCTGTCAAGCTCGTGCGTATGGTTCAGCCGTTGTACCTCACTGATGTTCTCGGAATTTTTCAGGCTATCGTTCAATGCATGATAGAGTGCTTGATAATTGTAGGCGTGTTTGTAATCGCTCTTCATACTGCTGGCGAGCATCGCTTTTTCATAATTACGGGCTAATGCTACTTTGTAATCAATACTGCGCGCAACGTCAATTCCTTTCAGGGCAACCGCCAGTGCTTTATCGGGCTGCTGTTGTGTGATATATACCTGGCCGAGGTTTGCATATATTTCCGTCTGGGCCGGGCGATCATCCTGCTCAATAGCCACTTTCAATGCGCGCTCGTGATATTGCAGCGCCTGCATATAGTCTTTCTCCTGAAAGTAAAACGTGCCCATCAGGTTCAGCACCGTAGCACTGAAACGTTTATCATCAATCTCTTCACAGATGGCCAGCGATTGCTTATAATTTTCAAGAGCCTTCGCTCCTTTTCCCTGTCGCTGATAGATCTCAGCCATGTTTGTTAACGCCCGTGTTATACCACTTTTGAAATCGCGTTTCTTCCAAATGGCAAGTGCTTTATCAAAATGACCAAGGGCCTCTTCATTCTCCTCACGATCGCTATAGATCAGTCCCATGTTGTTGTTCATGGCGGCAATCCAGGTAGAGTCTTTCAGTTCTTCATAGATCTTTAACGCCTGCAGCAGGTAGTCGCTGGCTTTCACAGGATCGCCCGTGCGGTTGTATAAAAATGCAATGCGGCTATACGCTTTTCCCTGCATTTTTTTATTCTGCAGTTTTCGCGCAAGCTGCGTAGCCTCGGTGGCGGTTTGTATGGCTTCTATTGCGTTGGCATTGGTCTGCAGACTTAGCAAAGCGAACAGCGTATTCACCCGGTTCGTATCTTCCGGCAATGTACTCAACACGGCTTTGAGACTATCTTCTTTAGGCGATTGCGCACATACCATGTTACCGGGCAACAACGCGCTGGCAACGACTATACATACCGATATAACCGATGTGATCCTTATTCGAAGGGATTGAATAGAGAGAGAGTCTGTGCCGGCAGACTTCACTTTAAACACTGAAAAGAATCTCCGTAATAACATATCCCGTACATAGCTTTTTTAAGAAGCGTTAGCCGTTACAGCATAACGCTCTCCAAAGCATCAGAAAAATATAACAATAGTTTTATTATGCTGCTATGGGATATTAGAAAAACATTTCATATCCCGGCAGGTCAGCCAAAGGAGGTAGCAGGTAGAGGATGCAAATTTTCTTTTTTTTCATTACGATTCCAAAAAAAATCTATGCGCACATCGCACAAAAATGTTTACAGCATACAGCTTACAGTTGATAGCGGTATCGTTAGCGGCTTTCTGTATTTTTCGCTTATAAACCACAAAACATAGCAAAGCTTTTTTCATCTATAGTTTGATGTTTCTGTTTCTGACTTATCTTGCTGATATGAAAATGATCCGCATTACCTGTATATGTATCGCGCTTGTATCCTCTGCCTATGCGCAAACAAAATCTCCCGCTATAAAACAAGTAGAAGAGTATACCAGCAAGCAATATCCTTCACTGGAAAAATTATACCGACAGCTGCATCAGAATCCCGAGCTTTCACTGCATGAAGAAAAAACAGCGAAGATCATGGCAGAAGAACTTCGTACGTTGGGCTTTGATGTGATCGAAAAATTAGGAGGCCAGAGTTTAGTAGGGATTCTTAAAAACGGTAAAGGTCCTACCGTATTAATCCGCACGGATATGGACGCACTGCCACTCGAAGAAAAAACAGGTTTGCCGTATGCGAGTAAAGCAAGAGGTATAAATGCTGTTGGTGCCGATGTACCGGTGATGCATGCCTGCGGCCACGATATACACATGACTGTGTTTGTTGGCACCGCACGTGCACTCACTGCTACACGCAAGCAATGGAAAGGAACATTGATAATGGTAGCACAATCATCGGAAGAGAATGGCTTTGGTGCAGATATGCTATTCAAAGCCGGACTATATGATACTATACCGAAGCCTGATTATGCTATAGCTCTTCACGACAATGCATCGCTGGAAGCGGGTAAAGTTGGTTATCATGCCGGAGCGTTTATGGCCAGCGTAGACATGATGAACATTACTGTGCATGGTAAAGGAGGTCATGGTGCAGCACCTCATACTACGATCGATCCTGTAGTACTGAGTGCTGAAATGATTCTTGCATTTCAAACCATAGTAAGCCGCGAGATCAATCCGCTGGAGCCGGCTGTCATTACGGTAGGTTCTATTCACGGAGGCTCGGTGCATAATATTATACCGGATGATGTAAAATTACAGCTCACGCTGCGCTCCTATTCTCCTGAAGTACGTCAGCAGATCATTGCTGCTATTCATAAAAAAAGCGAGCACCTCGCACTGCAGGCAGGCGTTGCCGCTGATAAGTTACCGGAGATCACCATCAACGATCCGCAGACACCAGCCACTATAAATGATGTAGAACTTACCAACCGGCTGGTGCAGGTATTTCAACAGCAATTTGGAAAAGAAAATGTAGTGGAGTTACAACCCGCTATGGTGGGCGAAGATTTCAGTCGCTTTGGTTTACAGGATAAGAAAGTTCCTATCTGTATGTTCTGGCTCGGAGCAGTGGATCCTGCCAAAGTAAAGCAGGCAAAAGAACAAGGCGTTGCTTTACCATCGCTGCACTCTTCTACATTTATACCATTACCGGAACCCACTATTAAAACAGGCGTTGCTGCGATGAGTGCCGCTGCGTTGAATCTTTTCGGGAGTCGTTAACCGTTAATCGTGAGGATGCTGTAAAATGTTTCTTCCATGCAGATTGCAAAAGGGAAAGTAAAACTTTATTAAGATATATACCTGAAAGAAGATTTACTTTCATTTCCCTGTGTCGGTTGGGAACAACTGATACAACTGTTTTATGCTTTCGGACTTTCTGTCTTCCGGACTTTATACTTCAACATTCGCTAATCGATGTTCCTTGTTCGATATTCAATTTCCGTTATTCGTTATATGTTAATGGTTATCCGTTACAATTTCCGTATAACGGTTAACCATTAACGGTTAACAGTTATCGACTCTTCACCAACACAACCTGTCCGAGGTGATATGCTACATGGCTGGTGCGATTCAGCAATACACTTAATTTGTTACGATACGGTTCTTTCTGAAAATCTTCATCCGTCATGCGCAGATGGCGTGTAAACCAATCGGCTGTTGATACTTTACTGAAGCGCTCCGTCAGTGTCTTGATGGTGGTTGTCCAGGCATCTCTTACTTCCTGTACAGACGGTGCTTCTTTCGCTTTATCGGGTGATGAAAGGAAGATGGCATCATAGTGTGCATACTGACGCTCGCCTAACCCGAGAATGGAATTTATACCATCGTTCACAGCAGCCAAATGTCCTACCAGGTATATAACACGGTTCTTCCCGGGAGCGATCTCCTGCAAAAGTTGCTCATCGGATAATGCATTGAATAATTGATCGGCACGTTTGATCTGGGTTTCCCAGGCTTGCATCGCCATGGTTACAATAAGTTGTTCCTGATTCATGTTTGAGGTGGATAAAATGAGTTTCATGTCCAACAAAGTTTACCTGCATTTTGTGCTGCACGCGTAGAATTTATTTGTTAGATCATGGCGGTAAAGATCATTTACACTTCCTAGTAATCACGATCAAAAAAGTATTTACCTGATCGCGTGCTGGTTATACCATTATACATCCATCATGTTACTTCTCAAATTTCTTATTATTGTATATGGAACTTCGTCCTTTTCTCTATAGTGGTATCCTGATCATCATCGTAATGGTCGTATCATCTTTCTATCCGCAACAAATTGCTCCTTCTGTTACAACGCCTTCTCTATCGCCTGACCCTCTTCTATCGCCCGCTATATTTCAGCATCCTCCACAACAGTATGGCATTCGTTGCTGGTGGTGGTGGCTTAATGGAAATGTAACAAAGGAAGCCATTACCCGCGACCTCGAAGAAATGAAACGCAAGGGATTTAGTGGTGCCAGCATTGTTGATGCCGGAGGACAAAATCAACAAGGCAACGGTAATGTACCGGAAGGCCCCCAATTTGGAAGTATTGAATGGCGTGCGTTATTTATACATGCTGTGCAGGAAGCGCATCGTCTCGGGCTGGTGCTGAGTCTCAACATACAAAGTGGCTGGAATGTAGGCGGCCCGGATGTAACTCCGGAAGAAGCCACCAAACATATCACATGGTCAGAAATAACAGTAGCCGGTCCGTTGCGAACTCCGCTTACGCTGCCACTACCTCCGGTACGCGATAACTACTATAAAGATATCGTGGTGCTGGCGTTTCCGAAGAGAAAGGATATAAACCACCCTCCTATAGCTGACCTCGCTGTGAAAGCCGCTTTTAAAGAAGGCGATCGCTCCGGTTTTGATACAGAAAAATTACTGAACGATGTTGCCGCCTCTCCGGGTGAAGAGGACGCTATACTGCAAGATATAGTAGTGATACATGCTATACCTGATGCCTCGGGAAAGATCTCGTGGCAGGTACCTCCCGGTGAATGGACCATTATGCGTTTTGGCTATACTCCCAGTGGCGCTGAAGTATCCACTGCCAGCGGTAAGTGGCAGGGACGTGTAATTGACTATATGAACGCGACATACTTCAATCGCTATTGGGATACACATATAGAACCCCTGCTTACAACGATCGGGCCACTGGCCGGCACAACGTTGCGGTACCTGCAAAGCGATAGCTGGGAATGTGGTGGCATTAACTGGTCGGATCACTTCGCAGAAGAATTTCGCCAGCGAAGAGGTTATGATCCGGCTATATATTTACCTGTTGTAACGGGCAAGATCATCCAGGACAGAAATGTCAGTAATGCTTTTCTTGCAGATTTTCGCAAGACGATTGCTGAATGTATAGCGGATAATCATTACCGTGTTTTTGCCGAACGTGCTGCTCATCACGGTATGGCTATACAACCGGAGTCGGCCGGGCCGCATGCTGGTCCGCTGGATGGATTGAAGAATTATAGCTTCAGTGAAATCATGATGAGTGAGTTCTGGTCGCCTTCGCCACATCGTGCGCGAATCGAAGATCGCTACTTTGTAAAGCAGGCATCCAGCGCTGCTCATATCTATAATAAATTACTGGTAGGTGCCGAATCATTTACTACGATCGGCCGACATTGGAATGATATACCCTGGGCTACGATGAAGCCAGCGTTCGATCATGAAGTATGCTCCGGGCTAAACCTAGTATTTCTCCACACGTTTACCTGCTCGCCTAAAGAAATGGGTTTACCCGGACAAGAGTATTTTGCCGGCACGCACATCAATCCCAATATAACGTGGTGGGAATTATCAACTGCTTTCTTCGACTATATCAAGCGATGCCAATATATACAGCAACAACCCGGCACTACGGTTACCGATATACTCTATTACTATGGCGACCATGTGCCCAACATCGGCCATTTAAAAGAACATGATCCGGCTCATATACTGCCCGGTTATGATTATGATCTCATCAACGAAGATCGTTTGCTTGCACTGGAAGTAAAAGACGGTCGACTCACTTTGCCGCATGGTGTAAACTATCGCGTACTGGTGCTGCCGGAAACAAAAGTACTTTCACTCGCAGCATTGCAAAAGATCAAAGCGCTGGTATCTGCCGGAGCTACGGTTATCGGTGCTAAGCCGGAGCGACTCGTTAGTTTATCCGGCTCTCCGCAAAGCTATACCTTGTTTCAGCAATATGCTGATGAACTTTGGGGTAAAGAGGCACATTCTATCGGAGAACATAAGGGCGGTAAAGGTGTTGTAATCGCTGGTAAATCGGCACGACAAGTACTGACCGATGCCGGCATTGCTCCCGACTTTGATTACAACAATATATCGTCAATCAATAAGCCTTATGATTATATACACCGTGTTGTACAAGGACAAGATATATACTTTGTAAGCAGTCAGCAGGAAACTGAAGTATCCGGAGAATTTTCGTTCCGTGTAACCGGGCGGCAACCTGAGTTATGGAATCCTGTTACAGGTGAGGTCGCACCGGCCAAAGCATTTCGTCAGCAGAACGGACGAACTTATATACCACTGCATTTCGATCCGCATGGTTCTGTGTTTGTCATTTTTCGCAACGTTGTTACAGCACAACCATCTGCGGCATCTTCCAATGCAACAGCCTATAAAAATATATTGAATATACCGGGGCCATGGCAGGTTGCCTTCAACCCGGCTGGCGGAGCACCTGCTCAGGTTACTTTCGAAAATCTTGTGAGCTGGACCAATCGTACCGAGACAGGCCTTCCCAATTATTCTGGCGAGGCTATCTATACTATATCTTTCAACGTACCGGAATATAAAAAACAGCAACGTTATTTTCTCCGACTGAATAGTATACAGGATGTTGGCATTGCAGAAGTAACGCTCAACGGCAAAAAGGCGGGTATAACATGGACACCACCGTTTCGTGTTGAGATAACCGATGCCGTCAAGGCAAAGAACAATAGTCTGCAGATAGCAGTAATCAATTCATGGCGTAACAGGCTGGTGGGTGATCGTGCATTGCCGCCAGAAAAACGCTATACACAAACCAACATTACCATAAAACCCGAATGGACGTTGCTGGATGCCGGGCTTCTCGGGCCGGTGCAAGTTGAAACAATTGCGCCCTAGCTGTTCTTAATCCTGTACATCTTCAGAATCTCTTCAGAATTTAATCAGGATTATAAAAAATCAGTTTAACCGCGAAGATATCAACCGGCAGTGCCTAAAACTATATCTATCCCCGAGAATAAGTTTCCGCAAAATATAGTTTGTTACACTGTTTAGTGTTACAACGAAAATTATACCCATAGCCTCGCAATTAAGCGGCTACACTTCATTCAGATTTCCTTCAGAATCACCGGCTTGATTTGAGAAGTTATTAATCTAACCGATGCTTATTTCATTTCTGAAAAGAACAGCGCAAGGACGCTTTGGCGCTATACTCCTGCTCATCACTTTGCTTGTAATCATTTCCATGCTTACACGCCTGGTGTTCTTTCTATACTCCTTCAGCAACGTAGAGATTTCTTTCCTGAATATAGCAGGCATCCTTCTATTCGGGTTGTTCTACGACCTGGTGAATGCCAGCTACTTTATTATACCCTTTGTATTATATCTGTGGCTTGTTCCGCAGCGGATATATATAACCCGCTGGCATCGTTTTGTACTTTACGGACTATTCTTTGTTTTCACATTTATACTCTTGTTCAATGGCGTTGCCGAATGGTTCTTCTGGGATGAATTTAACACCCGCTACAATTTTATAGCCGTTGATTATCTTGTATATACCACAGAAGTTCTTGGTAACATTCGCGAGTCGTATCCGATCGAGTGGATCATTGCGGGGCTGGTTATACTTTGCGGTGCCATTACGTATGCCCTTCACAATCTACTGAATGCTACACGCGTCATTCCCATTCGTTTTAAAAAACGCAGTGGCTATGCGCTGATTTTGCTGGCGTTCCCATTGATATTTTTCTTTACCGTAACGGCTAAGTATCATCGCTTCAGCAACAACGCGTATGCGAATGAACTATCCGGTAACGGCATGTACGAACTCTTCGCAGCGTATCTCAATAACGAATTGAGCTATGAGCAATTCTATAAGAAGATCAGCAACAATGAATCGTTTGCCGAAGTAAGAAACATGCTGCGTACACCGGAAACCAGGTATATATCCAGTGTCCCATTCGATATCAGCCGCAAAGTAGTACATACCGGCCCGGAGAAGAAACTGAATGTAGTAATGATCTCGGTAGAAAGCCTCAGCGCTGATTTTATGAGCAGCTTTGGCAACAACCAGAATATTACGCCTTTCCTGGATTCACTTTCTCAACACAGCTTATTCTTTACACATCTGTATGCTACCGGTACCCGTACTGTGCGTGGCCTTGAAGCGCTTTCACTTTGTGTTCCGCCAACGCCCGGTCAGTCTATCGTACGAAGACCGCATAACGAACATCTTTTTACGCTGGGAAAGATCTTTGAAGAGAAAGGATACGAAAGCAAATTTATTTATGGTGGCTATGGATACTTCGATAACATGGCCTATTACTTCTCCAACAACAACTACAATGTTGTGGATCGCGATGCGCTGAAGGATGAAGAGATCGACTATGAGAATATATGGGGTGTAGCCGATGAAAATCTCTTTACACTTGCAGAGCGCGAAATTGAAAAGACTCTTGCATCCGGTAAGCCTGGCTTCACACACATTATGACCACTTCCAATCACCGCCCCTTCACTTATCCGGACGGACGCATTGATATACCTTCGCACACCAACCGTGAAGGCGCAGTGAAATATACCGACTATGCTATTGGCAAGTTCATCAAGTCCTGCTCCAGCAAGAGCTGGTTCAATAATACTATATTTGTTATTGTAGCCGATCATTGTGCTTCCAGCGCAGGCAAAACCGAATTGCCTATCAGCAAGTATCATATTCCGTTATTGATATACTCTCCGGCAAACCTCCAGCCGCAACATGTAGATCGCCTGATGAGCCAGATAGACCTCGGCCCTACGTTGCTTGGCATGCTCAACTTCTCCTATACCAGTAAGTTTTACGGCTATGATATATTTTCATTGGAGGCCGGACGCGAACGGGTTTTTATCAGCACCTATCAAAGTCTGGGCTATGTACGCAACAACAAACTGGTTGTATTATTACCACAACAGAAACTGCAAACATACCAGATCAACTTCTCCGATGAATCGATGGTGCCAACCAATGAAGACAAAGCATTAACACGCGAAGCGATAGCCTGGTATCAGTCAGCAAGCTATGCTTTCAGCGAAGGGCTTATGCGATGATGCACTATATCTGAATAAAAAATATATCTATATTTTTTATTGCTGATTATAAAAACTCGGAATGTCTTCAGAATAGCAGCCGTAGATTGGTATAGTAAAATAAATAACCATGAAACGTTCTGCTTATCTGCTCGCCGTTACATTGGCTGCCTGCACTATCGGTTGCAAACACAAGCATAGAATAAAAATTCCGGAAGCAGCGCGAAGAACTCTCCATGCGCTATATCCCGCCATCACCAAATCTACCTGGAAAGTAGAAGATGATGGTAACTACGAAGCTACATTTCACTACCAGGGAAAAGAAACATCGATCGTGCTTTCTGCAGAAGGAACACTGCTTGAAAAAGAAATGGAGATACTGCAAACATCTTTACCTGCTCCCATTAAAGAAGCTATACAAAAAGATTATAACGGCTATGGCATAGAAGAAGCGGCCGTACTGGAAACCAACGGTATAGTTCGCTACGAAGCGGAAGTCTCAAAAGATGACGAGACCTTCGATCTCATTTTTAATGCTGATGGAAACTTATATAAGAAGATCCGGAAAGAAGAAGACTCCGACTAGTTCGTTACACGATCAATCTTTAATACCATGAAATACTGCACCCTGTTTGTATTCCTGTTACCGTTGGTTTGTTGCGCGCAATACAATCAACAAGAAAGAAAAAATGAAGCCATCGATTTGCGTGTGCCCGTTGCTGAAACTGCAAAGATATCCAAAGCAAACGAGTGGGTTCGTGCCATGCGGGTGCCCACGGCACTGATAGCGCTCGGCATATATAGCATGAAGAGCACGAAAGTTATTAACCGCATGGAGATACGCGAAGAGCGAAATGAATATTTACCACACTTTCGCCACCATGCTGATAATTACCTGCAGTTTGCTCCGGCAGCAGCAGTATATGGGTTGAATGCGCTGGGTATAAAAGGTAAAAATACATTCGCGAATCGAACGGCTATATTGGTCAAAGCAGAGATCATCATGATCGCGATCGTTTATCCGCTCAAAAAACTTACTGCCGTGCCGCGTCCTGATACCGGGCAGCCCACCTCCTTTCCTTCCGGCCACACGGCTGAAGCCTTTGCTGCTGCTACATTTCTTTCCAAAGAATATGGCAGTCAAAGTATCTGGTATTCTGTAGGAGCTTATACCGTAGCTACCGGTATAGGTGTGATGCGGGTATTGAACAATCGGCACTGGATATCGGATGTATTTGCCGGTGCGGGTATCGGTATCTTATCCACCGAAATTGCCTACCTCACACACCAGTATAAATGGGGTGGCAAAAACAGAAGGGCGTTGGTAATGCCTACTTACTCGGGCGGGTCGGGTGCAGGTATATATTTCAACTATCGCTTTAAATGATGGCGCATTGCGTGCGCAACAGAGCCTTTACGGTTTCGTAAAGTGCGGGCAAACACCTGATAGCATTTCACTCTTTATATATAGGCAGATGGACGGATCAACATTTTTTTGCATGCCGCAGCGCGGAGTAACCGCTTAAATCGGCATAAAATCAAATGTTTTTAGGTATATGTACCATATCAGGCAAAGAATTAAATTTTTTTTCCACTCGGATATACTATTTTTATATTAAATTAAATCATTGGCTCACTAAATTCTCAGACTAACGGCTCTACTCTACCTAACGTAACACTTATTCTTACCCTACTGGAAGGGGTTTTTAACGAGCTATGAAACACTGTCTGTTCCTTATTTTCGCAGGTTTTAGTCTAACCAAGCCTTGTTGCGCACAAATCAATCAGCATGCACGCGAGGAGAAGATTGACTTGGCCCTTGCTACGGCTGAAACTCCCAAAAAGAAAAATGCGCTGTTCCATGCAGCAAAATTACCGGTAACACTTATTGGCCTGGGTATATATGCTACGGCCGATCATAATATTATAAACCGGTATGAGATACGCGAAGAGCGAAATGAATACATGCCGCACTTCCGCTGCAAGCTCGATAACTATATGATGCATGCACCCGTGCTTGCGGTATATGGTTTGAACCTGGCCGGTGTAAAAGGAAAAAATGATTTCAAAAACAGAACATTGCTGCTGGTAAAATCAGAAATGATTATGGCAGCACTTACATTCTCAGTAAAGAAATTTTCGCACGTAGAGCGCCCGGACGATAGTAACAACTTCTCTTTCCCGTCAGGTCACACAGCGCAGGCTTTTGCTACCGCTACGTTTATGGCAAAAGAATATGGCGACCAAAGTATATGGTATAGTATAGGTGCGTATGGTATGGCTACCACGGTGGGTGTTATGCGTATTCTGAATAACCGCCACTGGATATCGGATGTACTGGCCGGTGCCGGTATAGGTATACTTTCTACCAACCTGGCTTACCTGACTCACCGCTATAGATGGAAGAACAAGAACAGTGATGTAACGGTTATTCCCATGTATAACAATGGCCCGGGTATTTACCTCGGATATACCCTGCACTAGAAAATCACCTTACACTATTATCAATAGCGCCAGCTCCTCGTATCAGCACCGCGGGGAGCTGTCTCTTTTATACGCTGCAGTATCTTGGGTAAATACATGGTGTTGTAGCGCAGTCGCGACACATAGTTAGGATTATTATGATCGCCATTCCAGCAATGCTCAGCACGATCGCCATAGTCTACTTCTCCTTTATAGAACGGAGTGGTTGTTTTCTTCAGGAACTCCTCCATCAGGTATACCGCGTTGTTCAGATAATAATTATCCATGTCGCCACAGTATAAATGTATCTTACCCTGCAATTTAGGACCAAGTGTTTTCCAGTCACGCTCCAATATATAGCGCAGGTCATAATGTTCTTTCCAGTAAACTGCTACCGATGAATCTATATCTCCGGTGAGTTTATTGAATATACGTTTCGGATAACCATCGGCACCCTGCGGAGAATATACCGCTTCCCATATATCCCACTGCTGGCCGGAGCGCGAATGTGTACCCAGCGCCAGTTCATAATGATTGCTCTCCTGCATGGTGGATTGTATCTGCCCGAGATAATTACGATGCGATGGTATAGGCACACGTTTAAAGGGCGAATCGTACCAGTAAGCATTTTTCTGCTTGTAAATATCTACCAGGCTATACGCACGGAAGTCGATCGGGTCAGGGCAAGCAGCAAAGCATCCGTTAAATTCATCGGGATAAAATATTTGTGCGGCCAAGGCTTCCCATCCTCCGGTAGAGCCGCCATACATAAAACGGGCCCACCCCTGCCCTATACCTCTGAATTGTTTTTCAACAGCAGGAATCAACTCTTGCATGATTGCATCACCATACGGACCGAGGTTGGCTGAGTTTACGGCATACGAATCGTCATAGTACGGATTGGCATGTTGTATCTCTATAATCAGGAACCGAGGAAAATCTTTACTGGTCCATTGCTTGTAAAAATTATAGGCTTCCTGTTTTTCAAATTTAGCATAGCCATAGATGTTGAAGCGCGAATTATAGTCGGATGTATCCATCGAGGCCGGAGGTGGCTCCGTGCTAAAACCACCAAAGTCGCTGGGAAAATGTCCGTGAAAGACCATGAGTGGGTAATGTGCCTCCGGGTGTTCATCAAAACCTTCGGGCAATAGTATATGTGCGCCTAAATACATAGGCTTACCCCAGAACTCACTCAATAATTTACTCTGTATACGTACGTGGCGGATATATTTAGAGTCCTTCGGAGTCTCTACCGGAGGGATCTTTTGGTCCATCACGATCTTTATAGTGCCTGCTACAGCCGGATCGATCTTTACTTGGGCTGGTATACTATAAAAGTTACCCGGTTTACTGTTCCACTGCTGGCCTTCACCCTGGTCTGGCGGGAGCTTTACCGTGTGGCCTGTCTTCAATGTATAGGTTTCATACCGGTTAAGCAGTGCCTGCACGGTATATTCTCCCGGAGGAATATCATCCAGCGATTGTATGGGGAAGCCAAACGCCTCCCTGCTATCTACTATAACCTCTCCACCGGGCAGCAGTCCTTCCACATCTACACCAAAGATCAATTGTGTTGTCAGACCATCGTTTATCTGGAATCTCGGCTCGGCTTTATTGTTATTGGATAGCATGAGCAACAGCCTGCCATCCTGTGCCTGTTCACTCATCTGCGGAGTATAGGTAATAGAAAAGGTAAGTTTACTGCTGGTTGTGTCCGGAGTACACTTTAAGCATAGGATAAGAAGTATACCAGACAGAAGGGTTGATCTTTTCACAGGCATAGGTGTTGGTGTATATATGAAAAGCTACAGGTTCTGCTTTAATAATGCCAATGTTCTTTATACAAGCGGTAACACTATAGAAAGACCGGGTAACAACTAAAATTTGAAAATAGGATTACATTGTTTAACTTCATCTTGTTCCTTCCTGCAGCCTCAGAGTTTTTTGTTTTTGAATTATACATCTGAAAAATTCCGGATCATGATGAAAGTTATGCTGGTTGATGATGACCAGATCTCCAATTTACTCAATAAGAAGACGCTTCAGCGCATGGGTATAATTAACGAGGTACATACTGCGCTGAATGGCGAAGAGGCTATTACATTACTGAATGATTACTTTCAGGGTGCGCTCTCTATGCCGGATATTATACTGCTGGACCTGAATATGCCGATCATGGATGGTTTTACTTTTATAGAGGCGTTTAATAAACTACATATACCTAACAAGGAGAATGTAAGGATTATTATAGTTACCTCTTCGCAGAACCCGAACGATATGGATAGGGCCCGGTCGTTAGGTATACTTCACTTCCTTACCAAGCCTATAACGGAGAATAATTTACGTATAGCACTGGAAGGATTGATGTCGGCAAATGGTAAGTGAGACTATTTCTGCTCATATCCGGACACTTTTTCAACATTTATAGGCTATATCTCGATCTATAGCACCCTATAGCACCGCTGGCCGGGCGTATGAAGTGAACTATAGAGTATATGAAAAGCCTTTATCCAACCCTATGGCCATGCGCTGCTATACCCCTAAACCTTTGTTATAACAAGCGCTTATACCCCTATAAATAGGTATTTATAGCATGCCAGTGGGCCGATAGCGGCAAGTATAGGCCCCCATAAGTATGGCGCAGGCGGGAAAAGTAGTATATTACTACTATATATTTAAGGGTAAATATGGACTTCCGGGCGTATTGTATACCTATATTTATGCCGCAGTTATACCTATATTACCGTATATCCTATAAAAAGTGTATATTTACAGCAGAATTAACAGACATTTGTACGCTGATACCTATAGATAGGTTTATGTATAAAATGAAATATAGCGCTACATGGAGACATTATTTTATACTCTTTGCTGGCATAATTATTTCGTTCGCATACAAATGAGTATACTTGCACTTTCTAAGCACTTAGATAGTTTATATTTTTTTCAACACAAAAAACCAGAAACATGGCAAAGAAAAAACTCCCAGAAAACCACGGTAAATTAGTTACCAAAAAAGAATTAGCGGAAATTAAGAAACTTGTTAAGCAAGGTAGTAATTCCTCTAAAGTTGCTAAGCAAATTGGCCGTACTCTTGGCTCGCTGCGTAAAATCGCGTTCGACAATCAGATTTCGCTTCGCGTTAAGAAGGCAAAGTGATGATAGGAGATCCGGAGTGATCTCGTCAGAACCTACTTATTGTTAAGACAATAAATGTTCGTAGCCCTGCGCTGTATACCAGTGCAGGGCTTCACTTTTTTACGAACATTCTGCTCGGGAGGATTAAGTCTGCGGTATAGCTATAGCTTGCAGTCGCTCGCGCTCTACGGCAATAACACTTCTGCCGGGCATCTCTACACTATACATGGTTTTGGAACGGTTGACGGGTTTAACGATCACCACTACGATTTTGCCGTCCAGTAAATACTGACGGCCTGTTTCTAATTCATGAATCATCTTCTTACTACTACTGGTCTATAAAGGATCGGGCACAACTTGGAAAGTACCTTGCGGTCTTGTATTTATTAAATTGTTTTTAAGAGGCGTAAATATACTTTTTTATCAGGCGATCGATCTCCCGGTAAAATAACCGGCTATCGTCTTCGGTAAATTCGGCATTGCCTGTTTGTTGAAAGGATCGGATAATGGGTTCGTATAGCTCGGCATCGATCGGGTCTGTAAGCAGGTTCTTCAGGTCTCGCTTCATGAACTCTATCTTCACCTTCGATAACTCCACTAATTTATAGTGTTCGGCTACATACGCCACCAGGTTCCTTTCATCCAGGAAATCCTTGATCAGCTCATTCCTGTATCTGCGGATGAGGTCTGCTATATCAGCGGATGACTGTGATTGTGCCGGAGTGAATTTTCCTGGTTCCTGCATGGAGCTGTAAAAGTAAAACTATTCGCGGAGCTTTGTGAGTCTTTCCGCTAAAAACCTTTATCGGTTTGATATTCAGAACGATTTTTTTTACTGAATCTCACCTCTATACCCCCTGTTTCTAACAATAGTCCGGTATATCTCACCAAATTCTGTTTTTGTCTCAGCTTAAATACTTATACCGCCCTTACAACAGTAACTGCAGAGAAAGGTTCATGTGTGTTGAGTATTCTGTTGCCTCTCCTGGTGTATCCATTACACACTTGCCTATTTTAAACTTTCATTTTTTTTACAACACCAGAAAATGCAACTTGGCCGCCTAATCAATCAGTAACCAAAGTTTTATGGCGTCTATCGTATCTACACCCACGGCCGCTTCGCAGCCGCATGAAAAGGGTAATTATACCTTACCACTCATCATTCTTACAACGCTGTTCTTTATGTGGGGCTTTATTACCTGCATGAACGACATTCTTATTCCATACCTGCAGGGGATCTTCAAACTTTCACCTGCGCAGGCTGGTCTTATACAAAGTGCATTCTTCGGTGCATACTTCTTTGTATCGCTCATTTACTTCCTGATCTCCATTAACCTGGGCGATCCGCTGGCTAAAATCGGGTATAAAAATGGTATCATCGTGGGGCTTTTAACAGCTGCTGCAGGATGCTGCCTCTTCTACCCTGCTGCCGAAGCCAAAGCCTATGGTATATTTCTGCTGGCACTTTTTGTACTGGCCGGTGGTATAACCATTTTGCAGATGGCCGCCAATCCGTATGTAGCGCTCCTCGGAAACCAGGAGACCTCTTCAAGCCGATTGAACCTGACACAAGCTTTCAACTCCTTTGGTACTACCATCGCTCCAATCATTGGTGGTAAACTTATTTTTGAAAGTGTAGGCGGCAAAGAACACATGACTGCTGAAGCCGTGAAGACTCCCTATCTGTTCCTGGCCGCTACATTAGTGGTGATAGCCGTGATCATCAAGATGTCGAAGCTGCCAAAATTTACCGGTGAGAAAATAGAGAAGGGCCTGGAAGTATTGGGCTTCTCGCACCTTACGCTCGGTGTGATCGGTATCTTTATGTATGTAGGGGGCGAAGTAGCTATAGGAAGTTACCTCGTTCGTTATTTCGATGAGCTGCTGGGCTTTAATGAAGCAACGGCTGCCACATACGTAGCGTACTATTGGGGTGGTGCTATGGTGGGCCGATTTATCGGTGCTATATCTTTGACCAACCGCAGTCAGTCGCAAAAGTATGCACTCATGGCTGTTATAATGCTTATTGCAGTGGTAACAGTATATTTCGTAACACAGAATTTAGACTATGCCCTGATTGCTCTTGGATTAGTAGTGGGTAATTGCCTTGCCTTTATAGCCGGTAAATCTTTCCCGGCAAGAACACTGTCCATCTTTACCATTATAGTAATAGCACTTCTGTTAACCACAGTGTTTACTACGGGTTACGTAGCGATGTGGTCTGTACTGGCAATCGGGTTGTTTAACTCCATCATGTTCCCGACTATATTTACTCTGGCGATTAAAGATCTGGGTAAATATACCAGTCAGGGTTCTTCGTTATTGGTAATGGCCATTGTGGGCGGTGCTGTTCTTACACCGGTTACCGGGTTAATTGTGGGATCAATAGGCTACCAGAAAGCATTCCTCTTCCCGATTATACCCTACCTGTTTATATTCTACTATGGTATAAAAGGCCACGAAGTAAAACGGAAAGCATCGGCTTAATTTAGCGGAAAGCTTAACGTGTAAAGCTTAAAGTTGAGAGTAGTAGTATGTATACTTTCGGCTTTAAGCTTTTGTTTTTCCTACTGCAGCCAGCGGCTATTTTTCCCGCAGATCACGCGGATGAACGCAGATAAATACAAAATATAGGTGCCACTCACTCCTCTCTTGCTCACACCCGCTAGCGGCTCGAAGCTAACCACTATTTCACCGCCTCCACTCCTTCTGCGGTGATCTTTACCGGTTTGATATGGCCTTGCGCATCAAAGTATAGATGGTCGATGCAGGTTACACGGTGGTTGGGATGTGTTTCTCCCAGCGGACGTCTGTGATATACAATATACCATTGGTCGCTGTTGGGTATGTGAAGTATAGAATGATGGCCGGCACTTGTGGCTACCGATGGATCCTGTTGCAGTATTTTACCGATGCGCCTGAATGGCCCGAACGGTGAATCAGCTATAGCATACGCCACCGAATAATCAGGTCCGCCCCATCCGCCTTCTGACCACATGAAGTAATATTTACCATTACGGATAAACATGAAGGCTCCTTCTACATAACTCTCGGGGGTTACTTCTTTAAAGGTGGTTCCGTCTGCAAAAGGAACAAGGCCGGTAAATGTACTATTGAGTTTAGCCACGTTGCAGTGTCGCCAGCCACCATAGAATATATAGTAGCTGCCATC
>NZ_DATCSD010000371.1:0-33813 GCF_036568665.1 Ohtaekwangia sp.
GTCGTTCTTTTCAAACCGTCCGGTCTTCTCCAGTACTTTAATGCGATACGCAACAGCTCTAAAACCTTTTTCAACAATTTCAGGCGGGCGCGATAAGCCCTGGGAAGGTCTTACAGTTTCACTTATTACAAAGGGTGCTAACCGGTCCATCATAATCTTCATTCCGGCTTGTTGCTCTGCCTCTGATTTCAACTCCTCGTAGTCTCCCCACACGATAACACTGCGCCAGTTGGTCATGCTTTCCATGGCATCAACCTGAAAGCATATATTCGGATTACCACGCATCATCCTGATCTTCTGCCCTTCTTTTGAGTGTGCGTAAATATACCCTTCGTAATAAACATACGTGACAGGAACAATATATATCCTGTTGTTGGCATAACATCCTATTCTGCCAAGAAACTGCGAATGCAGAACATGATCTATCTGTGCTTCCGTTAATTGACCAAGCATGACTTTTTCATTTAGTAGTTGACTCTCCTGCTAACCCACAAAATTGTTCGGAGGAAAGTGCTGCCAGTATACGGCTCGTCTCGGTCTCCCATCCTATTATTTGCTGAAGCAGGTCCGCCACAGTATCTAATTCAAGTTCTACTGCCAGCAGGCAGGCGGTGCGATAGCTGGTTATTTTATAGGCATTTATATTCTGTATACATCCAATCATTAGTATATCTTTCAAATGTCCGGGGTCTGCAGTATTTAATATAGCGTGCGTTTCTGTTAGCAGCTTGTCGATCACTTCATTCTTTCGGGAGTTGGATGTGTTCAACAGGTAGCTGAATATTCTTTCCAGCTTGAGCAATTTATACCGGGTACTCTCGGCATAATTCTTCACTTCGTCACTCAGTCTCGCAGACGTGCTCTGCCTGCTACAGGAACCTAATTCCGTTGCAAGCCTGGTTTCAGTAAAATACAATCCCTGAAGAAGGAATGTAAATGCATTTTGCATGGTGAGGGTACTTTTTTTCATATACGCATCATTTAAATTATTCCGTCTGCCGTGTTATCAAACTATAGATATACTGTTCAAACATCGCTATATATACATTTGCCGACTAGAATACATCCAGAATCGAGTACGTTACACCATGATACGAAAACGTGTCGCCAGCCTTTTTTCCCTGCATGGCCAGGAAGAATGGGCTCTTGCCGGAAAGACCAATGAATGATTCATTTTTCACCTGGAACTGTTCTGTGCTAACCGCGATAAAGAAAGTACCCAGGCTGGTTACTACCACAGCGCCCGGTTCTGCTTCCGTAAATATTCGGTCGGGTGCAGCTTCCATCATCTGCAGCAACAGCATTTCATTATTGGCAAAGATCAATGCTTCGTGCAAACCACTTATTTCATCGATACGTTGCTGCATGGCCGACATTTCGGTATTGTCGTACTCTTCTTCATTACCTAATCCTTCTGTTTGCAGCAAGGCTTGAATACGATCTTTAAAATCGTCTATAAGTGATTGCTGTTTACGAATACAACTTTGAAGCATCTGCTTCTTCATTGTAGCTTTCTTTGCTTCGATTATCATGATACTAATATCGTGTCCAGTCAGTATACCAGGCCTAACATGCATCATTGCAGAAACTGATCTTTATCATATTCGTAAGCAGGCCGGATAAAACTCTGTGTTTATAATGACGCTCATCATGATGGGCAGGTATATATATACCGATCTTGCCTTCTAAAAAACAGCTTCTATATGAATAAGGGAAAAGTTATTTTGGGTGTACTGGCCGGAATAGCCGCTGGTGCCGTAATGGGAGTTTTGCTTGCTCCGGAAAAAGGATCGCGCACAAGAAAGATCATTCAGCGGAAGGGCGAAGATCTGGCCGATGCGTTGAATGATAAAATAGATGAGAAGTTTGATGAACTGGTAGATCGCCTGACCGGCAGACTGAAGAAAACGAAAACACCAGGCGATGCTGCTGTTAATAAAAATGAGTATGTGGACTGACTATATATATCGCGCTATATAAATCCTGTATACTCGTTCATGAGGCGGGATATAACCATCAACGTATATCCTTATAAAAAAAATACCCCGGCAACAAATCCGGGGTATTATTAAAACCAATCACAGACTCCTACTTCACTTCAATGGCTCTTCTTGTTTTTACCGGGTTTATTATTTTCTTGGCTATACTCAGCCTGAGAATGCCATCTTCGTAGTTTGCTTTGATATCATCTTCATTGGCATTCTCCGGCAATGAAAACGAACGACTGAACGAACTATAGCTGAATTCTTTGCGGGTATAATCTTTTTCTTTTTCCTCTCTCTCTTCCTGTTTTTCGGAAGAAATAGTAAGCACGCCATTTTCTGAGGAGATTTTGAAATCTTTCTTGTTCAATCCCGGAGCAGCAACTTCGATGTCGAATGTCTTTTCTCCTTCTTTTACATTTACTGCCGGAAGAGATTGCTTTTTCAAAAGGTCAGAATCAAAGAACCGGTCAGTATCGAAAAAATCAGATAGCCAGGCACCATTACCTAGTAACGGCCAGTCAGTACGTTTAATGAGTGACATAATGAACCTCCTTTTTTTTATTTGATGACACTAAAATAGGTTCCAATAGATGCTGGCACCATGACAGTCATCGGAATGGATCGAGACTTTCGTCATCAGGAACGAAGCCGTGTTTGTACGGGATATACTATATATTATATGGAATGGCTTTGTGAGTCGCTGCGCGCCTATGCCAGTATTTGTATATTTCTCCGAACCACAGCACCAGCGATGACAATGCAGTCAGCACGGCAAACTCCAGAGGCGGCACAGTACCAAAGCCAAACATTTTCTTGAGGAACGGGATCTCTATAATGCCCACTGTAATAATGACTGACGAGATCATGGTTAACGTGATATATAGATTGGAGAATATACCGATATCAAAAACAGAGCGGGTCATAGATCGCATGTTATACAAATTAAACAACTGTGTGAACGACATAACGATAAATACACCGCTGCGTGCATGTGCTATACCGGATGGCAGCCAATAGTGATAGGCAAGTATAGCAATGAGAGTCATCAGAGTTACGTTGATAAAAAGGAATGGCAGAATACTTTTGTGAAGTATCTTTTCGTCTTTGTTCAATGGCTTGGAGTTCAATGCTTCGCCATGGCCTCGTTCTGCTGCCAGTGCCATATCGCCAACACCATCGGTTACAAGGTTTAGCCAGAGTATCTGAATAGTAGTAAGCGGCATTGGCAAACCAAATGCTATCGTAAAGATCAACGTGCATATTTCTGCCAGGTTGGTGGTGATCAGATAAAAGCTGGCTTGTCGTGCATTCATAAACACGATCCTTCCTTCTTCGATCGCATGCACGATGGTGGAAAAATTATCATCCGCCAGCACAACCTTGGCCGATTGCCGGGCAACGTCTGTTCCCATTATACCCATGGCAATACCAACATCGGCTTTCTTTAATGCCGGGGCATCGTTCACCCCATCGCCTGTCATAGCAATGAGTTCTCCGAGTGCTTGTAACCTGCTGGCTATACGCATTTTCGTTTCTGGATTCAGCCGGGCGAATACATTTACCTTTTTTACAGCTTCATCGAATTCTTCATCATCCAGCGCTTTTAACTGCTCTTCCGAAAGAGCTATTACTTCTTCACTTTCCCGCTCATCCAGTATACCGGTGGCGCGTGCAATAGATGTAGCGGTGCTGATATGATCACCCGTTGCCATAATAACCCGAATGCCTGCGCGATGACATTGCTGAATGGCAGCTTTCACTCCCTTTCGCGGTGGATCGATCATACCTGCTACCGAAACGAAAACCAGTTGTTCTAATGTTTTGCTATCTATAGTATCGGCCTGATAATCACGATAGGCAATGCCGATAACCCGCAACGATTCCTGCGACCATGTGTTGATCTTGTGGTATAGCGAAGCCCGCATATTTTCATCCAGTGGTATTATACCTTTGTCGGTGAAAACATGTGTACATTTTTTCAGCACCATCTCAGGTGCACCGATCACGAATAGCTGGCGTGCATTTTCGTGGCGAACCAGCGTTGCTCTCATCTTGATACCCGGATCGAACGGAAGATCATCTATCTTCACGATATTATCAGCCGGTATAGATATACCAGCCTTTCGCGATAATACCAGTAATGCACCTTCTGTAGGGTCGCCCACCAGACTATATATATTCTGTTTTACATCGTGGTGAATGGAGGCGTTGTTACACACTCCTGCAATCAGCAATGCCTGTTGCATTGCCCGCTGGCCGGCCGGTTCCCATGTAACATCCTGGCTGGTAAATGTACCCAGCGGCATCCACCCTTCTCCGCTTACGAGTATATCCGGTTTATCCCATACAAATAGCTTTTTTACAGTGAGTGCATTTTCTGTGAGCGTTCCGGTTTTGTCTGTGATAATAGTTGTAACAGCGCCCAATGTTTCGGTAGAGGTAAATTCACGAACTATAGCATTGCGCCTCGTCATGCGCATCGATCCTATCGCCAGCACAATCACAATTATACTCTGTAAGCCCTCCGGTATAATAGAGACCATGGCGGCTACTGACACCAGGAACAATTCGTTCAGCGCCATATCAGTAGTGAAATAGCCTACAACAAATAAAACGATCGCAGCAAAGAGAGAGGCAACTCCCATTTGCGTGGCCAGTGTATTTATCTTCTGCTGAAAATGGGAAGGTCGAACGGGAATGGCTGCGAGTGTCTGCGCTATTTTGCCAATGGCTGTGGCAGATCCAGTGCCGGTTACTATAAATATACCATAGCCACTGGCAACAAAGGTACTTCCCCATACCATATTTTTTTTATCGCCCAGTGATACAGCAACCGGCTGCGCATCCACTGATTTATTTACGGGCAGCGATTCGCCTGTTAGCGATGACTCAATGGTGCGAAGATTTTTTACTTCAATCAATCGTCCGTCTGCCGGTATATAATCGCCTTCTTCCAGCGAAACTATATCTCCGGGAACAAGCTGCGATGCTTTCAGAGTAACACGTTGTCCGTTACGGAGCACTTTCGCCTGCGGCACCAGCAATTTATGCAGCGATGCCAAAGCCCGTTCCGCTTTCCATTCCTGGCTAAACCCGATCAGGGCATCAATCATTACAACAACCGCTATAACATAGGCATCTGTTCGATGTCCTGTAAACCACGACAGTATACCTGCCAGGAACAATACCAGGATAAGCAGACTTTTAAACTGCTTGATAAAAAGTATACCGATAGACCTGGAAACAGGAGCAGGAAGTTCGTTCAGCCCATATTGTATTCTTCTGGCCGCAGCTTCTTCTTCCGTCAAACCCCAGGCATTGGTCCGGAGGGAAACGAAGGTTTCTTCAATACTGAGACATGCGTAATCGGAGTGTTCCATCAGGCATCATAGAAAATCAAATCTATATACCGGAATCTATATAATACATGACCATAATCAGCAGATTGCAGCGCGCAACATGAGAAATGTCATATAGTATAAAGACGAACACCTGGTAATGTTTATAGCGAAAGGTAATTTTCGGTTTGGGTTTTCAAAACCATCGGAATGATGCGCGCTGAATCTAATGTAAATATACCGGTTACCCGACCTAATCTACCGATCTTTACTTCTTTAGTTTTTCCTATGATTTACTCCCGCACAAACTCCGTCTCGATGTTGTTTTGTTTAAAGATGAGTTTTTTCTCTGTGGGCTTGAAGATCACATCCACTCCGTAGCTTTCTATCCGGAAGAGATTGTTTCCTGTGTACGCTAATGGTACCGGCTCCCGGTTGGATATCTGTGCAACCAGTTCGTCATTTTTTTGTAGGATGGTGACTTTCACGGAAGTGCTCGTGGCAAGATATACTCCGGGATACTGTGCTATATTTTCAATGGCTATTTTAGCAGGCGGATTATAGGGCTCTATTTCTGTTATACCGTCTATAGTTTCGAGTCTGGCAATAATGCCCCAGCCATAAAAGTCATTGGCAACACCAATCATTAAGTCATTTATACCTTGTTTCAGATTTAGGGCTACCCTGCCGTTTTGTACTGATAGTCTTCCGTCAGGGTACTTTCTCATATTTTGTGTGAACAGATTTTTATCCACATAGGTAAGCTGGTTATTAAGATATACCCATATCTCATCACTAAAGCCCAATTGCAAATTCGTCTTCACCGGTTCTTTGGTGATGATCTTCGCTCGCAACCAAACAAGTCTGCGCTTTTCGCTGTCGCCAAACTGGCGCGTGAGATTTACCAAGCCCGCTGTTTCTGCTTCTGCTTTTCCGGAGAACAATTCATTTTTCGGCAAATCCATAACGGCTGTTGGTTCTGTGCCCACGGCCAGAAATGAAGGTTGCGTAACGGCCCAGCTCCGGATATAGTTGGCTTCATGTTTGGTAAGGTCTGCACCTTCTGCGGGAGATATACCTTCCGTTTCACCCGGCTTTATCTCTATGTTACTAATATAAGCAGCACCTTCAAACGCTATACTTCCCTCCGATTCTCTGCCTTCGAGTTTGGGTATTTGCAATATCAGTTTGGTGTTAACAAAAACATGCATCTGCTTACCGGAGATTACCAGCTTGATATGATTCCATTCTCCAGCCCTGGCCGGTGCCGGTGCCTGGTACTGCGGATACATATCCCACATGTTTACGCCATCGAAGTAAGGACAATACTGTATACCTTCGTTGGCGAACTTGTTCCCGATCTTTTGCACACGCAGATAAAGGATCTCCTGTTCCTTTTCATTCTTTCGATGAAAGTATACTGAATTGGCAAACTCGGTTGATACAGGTTCTATGTCGTATTCAATAATGCCATCTTTAAAGACTACATCTTTCAGTATCACCGGCCCTGATTGTTGTTGCAATTGCATAACACGTCTGCCCTTATAATCAAGGAATTGTACTTTGCCTTCCTGGAAAGTCCACCGGTCTTCAGCGACAAGTACTTTGCCGGCAGAAGGTTTTGCTTGCTTTTTCTGAGCAAAGCTTGGTAACGTGATTGCCAGTGGAAGGCAAAGAAGTAGCAGTATTTTTTTCATAACCATTGCAGATTTATACAAAGTTGTAGCGTTACGATCATCTTGCTTCGTTCAAACCTGTTCAAGTTTGTTCAAGGTCAGTGCAAAAATGTATAAGCCCTGTTCCCGTAGACTTTTCAATTAATACGTTTACACTCGTATCTCTCATTTTATTAAAATCATTAGTTTGACTAGCGATCAGTCTCTATTTTTTTACCTTTAACCATTGTAGTTATAAATCCACCAACCCAATTGTAGTATGAAAAAATTGTTGATTATCGCATTGCTGTTATGTTCCATTCAGGCATTTTGCCAGGGACAATTTCAAAAAGAAACAGCAGGATCACTCAGTTTTGTATCTGGTCATGTAATGCAACTGGCGCAGGCTATTCCTGCAGACAAGTATACCTGGAAGCCTCAGGATGGTGTGCGTTCTGTAGCACAGGTTTGCGCGCACATTGTATCAGCCAATTATTTTTTTGCTTCCAAGCTTGGCGCCAAGATTCCGGAAGGTGTAAATATGCAAACACTGGAAACTGATCTGAAAACAAAAGATGCCATTACTGCTGAACTCAAAAGATCGTACGATCTGATTATTGGTGCCATTAAAAATGCACCTGACGCATCGCTGACAAGTAAAATAGAATTTCCATTTCCCGGAGACTTCACCGGTATGTCTACCATTCTTATAGCACTTGGCCACTCGAATGAACATCTCGGGCAACTGATTGCTTATGCGCGCATGAATAAAATTACGCCTCCGTGGAGTGACAGTAAATAATATAAAAAGCTTTCTGTCGTACTTCTGAGTTACCCTCCGAAGTACGACAGTATAGTATAGCCTGATTTCCTTCCGCCGGTAGTATATTTCCTTTTATTAACAGTGCTTGCGGCCAGCGATATTGAGATGAACTATATATAGGTTATTTTTGAATCGCTAATGATTGATTCAAATGACTGAACGCGAACTGATAAAACTCGAAGCAACCATCCGGAACAAAATGGAAGAGATCAAAGCACAACGTGTGAGCTTGAAGGACTCTGGTGTTGGTGCTTTAATGAATACCTTAAAGCGTGCTGACGAAGCGCTTTATGAAAAGATACTTCCGGAGTATAAGAAGATGGTTGCCGATTATAATATTTTTAAATAGGCTTCCTGCTGTTATTGCACTCTATAACTCTGCTCTCCATTCTTTCATCGTTATTTCTTTTTATACTCCAGCAAATCAGCCGGCTGGCAATCTAGTGCTTTGCAGATAGCTTCCAGTGTGCTGAACCGGATGGCCTTGGCTTTACCGGTCTTTAGTATAGAAAGGTTGGCCAGTGTAAGATCCACTTTTTCGGAAAGTTCGTTCAACGACATCTTGCGCTTTGCCATCATCACATCAAGGTTTACAATGATCGGCATGGCACTATATAGTTAGTTCGTTTTCAGCCTGTATCTCTACGCCTCGCTTGAATATCTGTGCTATAATAAATACGAGGCCTGCAGCAAACAAAAATTCTCCCTGCACATTCCCTCCTGCCAGTTCACCTGTTCTTTTCAGCAACCAGTGGCTGTACGCATTATACAATACAGAAACGATCCAGGTTTCCAGCAATATATAGCTGATCGTTTCAAGCTTCCTGGCAACATCGGTCGTGAAGGGATTATCCAGGTTTACTTTCGTTAGTACTTTAATCACCAGGTATGAAATATAGGCTTTCATGCATGACAAGGCTATCATAAAGGAAACAGCCAGTGTATAGTTGTGAAAACTTAATTGCCGAAGACTATATAGATCCAATCTTTTATACAAGTTCTTCGCTGCATCCGGATTTATACAACTGAGTCCATACGAGAAAATAACGGCTCCGGCTTCGATCATCAAACCAATGAATGCTATCCAGGCCAGCACCAGCATTATCTGAAGAATCTGTTCAGTTCTTGTTTTGTTCGCTGTTTTCATAGTGATTTATTGTTTATCAAAATTAGATAATAATTTATCGAAAAACAATAAATAAAGTATGAAATTCAATAACCCTTGAAAACTGATTGAATTGGAAGATTAGCAGATTGAAAAATTAGAGGATTAAAAAGATTTTAGCCTGTTGCTTGCGGGCGTTTAACAAGCGTTGTAGGCAGGTAGCCAAAGTGATTTTTAAAGGCGAATGAAAAATGTGAGAGGTCTTCGAAGCCTACTTCAAGGTATATTTCAGCGGGACGCTTGCTGTGTTGTGTGATCTGATAGTGTGCAAGCTCAAGACGTTTTTGTGTGAGCCACTTTTGCGGTGTAGTATTATATATCTTCCGGAAGTCGCGGTTAAAGGTAGAGAGACTTCTGCCAGTAAGATAGCCGAATTTCTCCAGCGGCATGTTGAACATAAAGTTACTTTCCATAAATTTTTCCAGGTCAACTTTACCAGGCTCTTCAAAGTTTGCCAGTATATCATCAATGTCTGTATCAATCTCCCTGAGAATGCTGAGCGCTTCTGTAATTTTGAGTGACGCTATATTCTCAGGGAAATCATCTTGCAAATCGAAATACGGAATGAGGGACGACAGACAGCTCTGCAGCAGCGGATGACTCTTAAAATAACGAATCGTACTGGTTACACCCTGCCGGGGCTTTACGCGGAGACTTGCATAAAAATCTCTCAACCGGCTTACCGACAAATGCATCGCTACCGTTTTGTGCGGCAAACCATCCTTCGGATAATTGATAACGGTGGCCAACTGGTTACGCGGAATCAGAAATATATCACCCGCCTTGAATGTATAGGTCGCCCCGGCTTGTATAATTTTTGTTTCGCCTGACATGAACCAGATCAGCATGTGGTTCTCGAACACTACTTCTGTTTTAAACAACTTGTCGGAATAACATGACAACTTGATATCGGGGGTTATATATTTTGTCTGGAACTCCATGCTGGTTCAACATTCTTTTAGATATATACTTCTCTCACTTCTGTGGAAAGCCGGCTACTAATTTACCGGAAATTTAATGTTTGTCATATTTTCGCTCAGCTCCCATAAACGCTGGGCGTTATCGGCATTTACCGAGTAAGGCTTCACGCCATAGAGGGTAAGCGGCTCGTCATAGCGATGTTCTATGTTATCCAGGTCGAGCTCGGCTATATCTGCGTTCTCGCAATATACACCGCCTATTTCGTCCAGCATCGGGCTGGTAGCACACCAAACCGTTGTGGAAGCTCCCTGCGGTATAGTTTTCAGTTTACGCAGCACTTCCGGGTATATATCTCCGTTGGCATCGTGCGTACCCATCTGTTTGAATAATTCGATCGGTGCTTCACGCCCCAGGTCTGTACCATATACCGAACCCGGATGTACCGCGTAGGCTCTCACACCAAACTCCTGCCCTCTGCGATCGAGTTCCACGGCAAAAAGATTGTTAGCTGTTTTAGATTGTCCATAGCCCAGTAGTGTCTGGTAATCGCGGTGTTCAAAATTAGGATCTTCAAAATTGAAGGGTGCCATCTGGTGGCCGAATGATGATACCGTTACAACCCTTGCCCTACCCGCCTTTTTTAAGGCCGGCCACAAGCGCGCAGTAAGCTGAAAGTGCCCCAGGTGATTGGTAGCCAACTGCGATTCGAACCCGCGGCTATCCTTGCGCAAAGGCACCCACATAATACCTGCGTTGTTGATGAGCAAATGAAGAGGCTTGCCGGTTGCTAAAAACTTCGTGGCAAACGCATCGATCGAACCAGGTTGCATCAGGTCCATCTCAGCCAGCTTTACGTTTGGTATATTTACGTTGCTCGCAGCCTTGGCCATGCTTCGCGCAGGTACCCATACCTCGGCTCCTGCTTCTGCCAGTATCCTTACAGTTTCCAGACCTATACCAGTATATCCACCGGTTACAATAGCAACCTTTCCATGGAGATCTATACCTTTAATAACTTCTTCGGCTGTAGAGGTAGCCGTGAACCCTGATTGAATTGGCTTTTGCAACGCTCCGTTGTAATTGCTGATGCTTGTTACTTTCATAATTGTTTTTGTTTTGTTTGTGATACAAAAGTAGCGGAGCACCAAAAGATCGGCTTTGTTCAGAATTTCACATTTGCTTTGTTGGGAATGTCATTTGCCTGGAGAGGGCAAAAACGTTTTTATGAGAGCTGGGCGCTTCGTGTTATTTGCTGCAATGACCACTCTATACGTTGGATGTATTGCCGGTACATAAAGTAATACCACTTACATTGCTGGCTTACTGCTTAGTATATTTGTCAGTACCTGCCAACAAACACGTGTGTTGCTGGCGGTTTCTATCTGAAATATATATACTTCGCCTTATAAAGTGCCGTATCGTGGTTTGGCCTTTGTATATACTTTACTGGCAAAGCCGGGACAGATAATAACCAGTGAACCTTCGCGATCGATGAACATCTCGCCTGCTTCGTAGTTGGTGTTGCATGAACCCATGGTAACAACCAGGAAGTTACATTTCCAAAGATTGTCCTTTACTTTCTGAATATCCTTATAGATATAGAGGTCGGCTATATCGCAGGGAAATTTTTTATTTCCTTCCTGCACAATCGAAGCATGTTCGTTATCTATTTCAATCTTCAGATTATCGCCTTTGCGTATCCAGGTTCCTTCCAGCGATTCAGGCTTATTATCAAACCCCATGATCAGGGATGCAATGGCAATAGAGCAGAAAATGTATAGACGGCTGACGTTCATAGCGTTATTGGTAGCTTGTGAATCCGGCAGGCAAGATATTGTTTCGCTCGCGTATCTGCACAGCGATGTACCTTTTATTCGATTACGTTATCGCTCTTGAAAATTTTCGACCCCATCCTATATTCTTTCGCGCCAGTACAGAAATTTTAGTTATTTCACCACCATGAATAGTGTTACCCTCACACCCTCGCAGGCCCGGAAAATTATTCTTCACGCAGTTGGTCTGTCTAAACGCGGACAGTTTGGTAAAGGCAAGGAAGCGGTCTTTAAAGTCATTGATCATCTTGGTTTTGTACAGATCGATACAAACTATATTGTAGAACGTGCACATCACCACGCCCTGGCTGCACGCATACCCGACTATAAACCGGAATGGCTGGAAGAGCTGGAGGCGGATGGTCGCATCTTTGAGTTCTGGACGTTTGCTGCAGGATATATACCGATCAATGACTTTCGTTACTCGCTGCCGGTAAAGGCCAGCTTTGTAGCACGAAGACCTGCACTGACGCAGACAGAGATCAACCTGATGCGAAGAGTACTTGACCGTATAGGACGCGAAGGTCCGCTGATGGCGCGCGATTTTGAGAATGACCGCGTAACGAAAAGTTCTGGCTGGTGGGACTGGCGTCCATCGAAAGTAGCGCTTGAACGACTATACCTCGATGGTAGTCTGATCACAACACGGAAAAAGAATTTTCAAAAGGTATATGACCTGACCGAAAATATACTCCCCAGTGATCTTGATATAACCATGCCGACTGATGAAGAGTTTGCCCGGCATGTTATTAAACGCTCTCTGCAAACACTCGGTATAGCTTCACTGAAAGAGATTGCCTTTAGTGCACGCTATGTAGAGCATTCGATCAAGACGGTGATGCAAACGCTGGTGGATGCAGGCGAAGTTTGCACAGTAACTGTTGAAGGGCTGAAGACTTCCCCACTTTATATGCTGCCGCTATATAAAAAGAAAAAGATCACGCTATCGGACGATGCTTTTATACTCTCGCCTTTTGATATACTCAATGTATTCCGTTTTCGGTTAAGAGATTTCTTTAACTTCGATTACCAGGTAGAATGCTTTGTGCCGAAGGCAAAACGGAAGTATGGCTATTTCTCGTTGCCGATATTGATCGGAGATACATTTGTGGCACGGATGGATTCGAAAGCCGAACGCAAACAACGTACGTTGATCATTCACAATCTTCATGTTGAGAAAGTGAAATTTACCAAGGTGATGATTGATAAAATGTGTGATGCGATAGAACGCTTTGCCAAATTCAATAACTGCGAAACAATCGTTCTTGAAAAGTGTAATGACAAGGCACTGATGAAAAGTATTCGCGAGGCTTTATCGTGATGAACAGGATTCAACCGGAATTGATTACTTTTGTCTCTCTGAAATGTAATGTAGATTTATGTATACCGGAGTTTGGCAGATCATAAAAGACGACACGAAAAGAACATTTGAAGTTTGCGGGCGATCTCCCAATGGTAATTTATTTTACAACAGCATCACCGCGATGCAACGGGCCGGCATGAGTGTAAGTTGCATAACGCCTCCTATCTCGAATAAAAATTCCAGTAAAGAACTTGTTACGGTTCCCAGTTATACCCGCGAAGACGGTTTATACGAGCGACTCCAGAAACAATATCGCGAAACGATGATGCAATCGCTGGATGATTTTGATGTGGATGATTTATAGTTGTTATCTTATAAAAACGGTTTCAGTAAGTCTTATATCTTTTAAGTTTGCTTCGGCATTTTCCAACAATAACTTGTTAATCAATCTGAACTCGGCACTTCGTCCGGCTATATTCAAAATAACTTCTTTTTCAGCGTTGTTGTTAAAATACATTTTGGTTTCTCGTTCGATCATTCGGTATCGGAGATTTTGAGAATATGATTTTCTGATCTGTGTACCGTCCTGAAGCATATCTATATATTCTGGTAGCCATTTCACTTCTGACAGAAGTTTGCGACAGAATGATACCGGGAGAAAGATTACAATATCAGCAGCGTCTTCTTCTGGTATTCCCATCGCCACGAAATCATCAACAAGTCGATTGTTCTCTTTATGGTTATTGACATCGCCCAGGACTTCTATACCTTTTCGAACCCAGTTATTGAATTCCGGATTGACACCAGGTGTTGACTTGCCATACTTGTTTTTTGCTATAGCATTGATAAAACGAAACCAGAGTTCTTTCATACTATTATTTTATAACACCACGGTAAACGTAGCACCTTGTCCAGGTACAGATGATAGTGTGATCGTGCCTCCTAATTTTTCTACGGCTTCCTTTACCAGGTAAAGACCGAGACCTGATCCGGTGGAACGCGTTGTGCCGCGATAGAACATGGAGAATATACGGGGTTGCTGGACTTCATCTATACCTTCGCCATTATCGGAAATCGTGATCGTTGTTTTAGGTGGTGTAACGATCGCGCGAATCGCAACATACGGATCCGTTTTACCTTGATCGCTATATTTGCAGGCATTCGATATCAGGTTGTTGAGTATAATAGAGAGGCGCATCGGGTCAGTATCTATTGTCAGGTTATCAGGTATATCTACTTCTACCCTTACGCGGTTGGCAGCTTCCATATAGCGTATATCATATAAGGCAAGATTCACATATTCGCGCAGGTTAATGTGTTTCTTCTCTACTTCCAGTTTTGCATTTTTGGAATACTGACTGATGTTGGTCAATACATTTTCTAACTTGCGTATGCGGTCGCGCATCATCTGGTGATAGGTGCGCAAATCTTCCGGGTCTGTCGTATGCTCGCTGAGATTAATTAGTCCTTCAATGGAATTTAGCGGAGCCCGCAGATCGTGCGAAGTGCTATAAATAAACCGGTCGAGTTCTTCATTCGTCTTGGTCAGTATTTTATTCTTTTCAAGTATTTGCTTTTCGCGATTTTGCAGCGAAGCTTCTACGGTATAGTTGATCCTTACCAGGAAGTATACGGCCAGTATAGAAAAGGCATATACAATAAACAGATTGTTGTTATAGGCACGCACCATGTATTGTTCATCTATAGGAGTTGCCTGCACCAGGCTGAATGTGGAATAGCGTGCTATAAAATACAGGCTGGTAGAAAGCAAAAGGAATACGGCTGTACTTTTCTTCTCGCGTGCATCAAACAGGATCAGCGCCATAAGGCTGCTCATAATAAAGAAAATAAAGGAAGATGGCACCGGTGGCTCTCGTGACGAAAACGCAAACACTACCAGGTCGAGTATCGATAGCACAATGCACTTGGCAAACCAATGTCGCCCGGCCTTGTTCAGCACCATAGCAACGAGAAGAACAGCAATGAGTATATAGTATAGATAGGCTGACGGATTATAGCGATAGAACCAGTTGAGAATAATATAGTATGCTGAAGTGGCTATAGTAATCAGGATGCTATAGCCCGTAAGCACAGCCCTCCGGTAATCTGACAATGACTTTTCGCCCCGATCACCTACCAGAAGAGATTCTATTTTCTTTATCATACGGTGTTTGCATAGCCTTCCGGCATAGCATAAGGTAATATACTAAAAAACCTGGTTGTTGCTGAACATTCTGCATGGCAGAAAAGATGAGGACGCATCACGATTATCCAAACCATGCATGATAGAGTTTATGCATCACGCCACTGATCTCTTCCAGTGGCAGACTGCCAAACTCCAATAGTACTTCCGGGTGGCGTGGCCGGTTTTGCTGGTTGCTGTAAAAGTTTGTAACGGGTGTTACAGTAATACCGGTAAGCTGCGCCCGTTGTATCACCTCGCGCTCGCTTAACCGGGTGTCTATGCGCAGCAGTATGTTAAGGCCCGAGGGTGTATGATTGGCATGTATACGCGTCTTCGGCAGTTTTCGCAAGGCACTTACACAGGTGTCGTATTTCTTTTTATACAGCAGTCGCATTTTTTTGAGATGGCGTTCCCAGAAGCCATGCTCCATAAACAACGCCAGTGTTTGGCGCGTAAGGTATGGCACTGTGTTCGTAAGATACCGGTAAGCCGTATAGGGCACAGAAAAATTTTCTGGTAGCACTACATACGCTACGCGCAGTGAAGGCATCAGTGCATTGGAAAATGTACCGATATATATTACGCGGTTATCACGATCGAGTCCCTGCAGCGAAGGCATGAGCCTGGTTTTATAACGAAACTCACAATCAAAATCGTCTTCAATAATATAGGCCTGATTCTTCTTCGCCCAGTTAAGAATCTGTATCCGGTTGCTTACAGGTATAGCGGCTCCTGTAGGATATTGATGAGATGGCGTGAGGTATAGCAAGTCCGCCTTTTCTGTTAACAGCTGTGTGAGATCTATACCATCTTCCTTTACGCGTACAGGCTTTACGTTATAACCAAATTCTTCAAAGAGTATACGCGGCCGCGGATAGCAGGGATCTTCCATCACTACTTTGCTACACGTATTTCGTAGTATAAATGCCAGCCAGAAAAAGATCGCGTTGGCGCCTGAACCAACCAGCAGCCTGTCCGTTGTGGCTTGCACTCCGCGGTATTGATACAGGTAATGAACGAGTTGTTCTTTCAGTGGATCATCAGCTTCGTACTCTTCATATTGAAAGCTGATGCGATCGAGTGCCCAGTTGCTGCACTTGCGCCATTGACGAATGGGAAAATGATGTTCATCTACCAGGTGCGTGGCGGTATTGAAACGCGACTTTGCTTTTTTACCGGAAGTGTTTGCGCTGTGTGCTGCTCCCCTCTTTACAGGTTGCAGTTGCCAGTCTTTGTGATCGATCCTGGTAACATAGAGTCCCTTGCGCGGTATATTTGTTATATACCCTTCCAGCAGCAGTTGTTCATACGCTTTTAATACGGTGTTGTTGCCGATGCCCAGCTCTTTGGCCAGCACACGATACGAAGGCAATCGCGTGTCGTGCTTCAGTCGCTTTTGCAGAATGGCTTCCTTATAGAAGTCGTAAATCTGTTCGTACAAAAGCTTATCAGTATGGTGAATAGTAGGGATCATATCTGCACCCATCAAATTGTTAAAATCTGCATCCACAGACGGGTGCAAAGATACAGTAGTTTTGGTTAACAATTTCAAGTGAAACACAAACCCCTATTGACATGAAAAAGCGTTTCTTACTGATCATAGCCGGTATATATATACTGGTTTTGTGTGCTGCTCCGCTAAGAGCACAGATACCCAACGATTTTAAAATGATAAATGCTACAGTTACAGCACCGGGTGAACTGGTGATCACAGCTTCCAAAACATCGTCATCGCACGACTTCGATTTTCTGGCCGGTAAATGGACGATGGATAACCGGAGATTAAAAGGACGGCTGAATCACAGTACGGAATGGGTAACCTATACTTCTACCAGTGATAACTATGGACCGATGCTGAATGGTATAGCGAATATAGATATCTATAAAACTTCTTATAACACGGTTGATCATACTCCTTATGAAGGACTTACGCTTCGTGTGTTCAATCCAAAAACTAAACTATGGAGTCTCTATTGGGTGGATAGCAATTTAGGTATAGTGGATCCTCCCGTGGTGGGATCGTTCGAAGGAAGTGTAGGAACATTTTATTGTAAAGATACTTTTCAGGGCAAAGCTATACTGGTAATGTTTCAATGGGATAAGACTGATCCGAATAACCCGGTGTGGGCACAGGCTTTCTCGGAAGACAATGGTAAGACATGGGAGATGAATATGACGAATGTATCGCATCGGGTATCGAATTAAATACAAATTTGGTTCCCACAGATTTCACAGATCGACACAGAAAATTAATGGCCTTTTACTTTGTATCAATTCTGTTCCCGATAGTTATCGGGGTGCGGGGAGATATTTTGCATTTCATTCTGTGTAAGGGAATATTGATTAACGAATGATGAAGTATAAAGTCCGAAAGATTTCTACTTACGATTAACTTGTAACGAATAACTATTAACTAATAACGAACATCGATTAACGAATGCAGAAGTTGGGTATACCCGATTTTTACTTCACAATATATTTAATGATAAAGTATGATAACTATTTCGCAAGCTGCGCTTCACGACCTGGAAGCATTGGCTGAGTTGTTTGATGAGTATAGGAAGTTCTACCGACATGCGAGTGACCTTTCAGGAGCACGGACCTTTCTTTCGGATCGGATGATGCACCAGGATTCCGTGATCTATATAGCGCGGTCGGCCGATGGTGCAGCAATGGGATTTGTACAGTTATACCCGTTGCTGTCGTCTACGCGGATGAAGCGTGTGTGGTTACTGAATGATCTATATGTGCATCCGGATTTTAGAGGACAGCAGGTGTCTGTTGGTTTGATAGATCATGCAAAAGATCTTGCGCGAAGAACCGGTGCTGCTGCACTATTGCTGGAAACAGAACAATCCAATGCCATCGGAAACAATCTATACCGGAAGACGGGCTTTGCTCTTGATATGGATCATAATTACTACTCCTGGTGTGTAGCATAAGCATAACGATAATTGTGTAAAGTATATATTGGCCGGCCTGTTAAAAACGAAAAGCCGCTGACGAAAGGCAGATCACTTTCCCAATACGATCAACACCCTTGCCCGCGACTTTTGCCCTATTACAAACCCTAAAACCCTTTCGATATTTGTTATCAGTGCCACCACCAACTTTAACATTCGCTAATCGGTGTTCCTTGTTCGATATTCAATTTCGCTATTCGTTAATGGTTACACGTTATATACCCGTTAAAAAAACGGTCAACCGAATGAAGTATACTTTATGAAAGTAAGATTGCAAATTCATGTTACTCTTGTGTTTCTGTAGCTGGAATCTTCACGGTAAACACTGTACCTATACCCACCTCGCTGGTAACTGAAATACTTCCTCCGAGCAGTGCTGTTAGTTCTTTTACTATGGAGAGACCCAACCCGGTTGAATTTTCTTTGCTCGTAGGCCGGTTGGCGAGTCGTTGGAATTTACCAAAGAGCCGTGGTAATTCTTCCGGTGCTATACCAGGTCCCTGGTCTTTTACTTCGAACTCCACTATATCGCTCGCATGTGTTGTTACCAGGTATACTGTTCGCTGACCGGGTGAGAATTTGATGGCGTTCGACAGCAAGTTCTCCAACACCCGCGACAGTGCATCCGGATCAGTATATAGGGTACTCTGCACTTTGTTTACTTCAAGGATAATTCCTTTCTTCTCGGCTTGCATACTATATTCTGCTTCCAGTTTGTCCAGAAACGCTTCAAGTTCTACCGGCTCCTTGTTAATGCGCGCGAGTCCCTGGTCAATGCGATTTATATCGAGCAGATCGGTAATGAGTGCCTGCATTTTTCTGCACGACCGCTCCATGTGTGCGAGGTATTCAATGTCTTGCGGGTTGCGCATTCTCTCCTCGCGCTTCATCAATTCGATAAATCCTAATACACCGTTGATCGGAGCCTTGAGATCATGCGTAGCTATACCGAGAAAGTGATCTTTCGCCTGGCTTGCCGCTACCAGCTGCCGTGTACGCTCCTGCACTTTGTTTTCAAGCTGCCGGTTGGTATCGCGTAATTTTTTCAGTAATCGTGCACTCGCTTTTTCCTTTCGGATAATCGTACCGAAAGCAAGCAGGCATGTTATACCGATCAAACCAAAAGCCGAGAAGCGCAGCGGATCGAGCTTACGGTTACTGGCCAGTAATATAGTCTGCTCTTCAAGATGAACTTCCTCATCTCGTACAATGCGTCTCACCTGCGCGCGCAGCGAATCCATGCGTTGCTGCATCGCTCCCATATCCATGTGCAGCGTAGCACTATCGGTTCCAAACTGGTTAAGTACATCCAGTGTGCGGGCCATATCTTTGCGCTTGGCCTGACTGATAAATATAATTTTATGATCCTGTTTTGTTTCTTCAATCTGCCCCTTCAGAAGAACGGATAACAGATCGATCTCCTGCCGGAGCATTTCGTCTGCCATCTTATAGGTATTTAAAAAGTGTTTATCACCTGTAAGTATATATCCGCGTTGCCCCGATTCCATGTCCATAAACAAGGTGAGCAATTGCGTAGACGACTGGATGATGCGATAGGAATGAATGATCCTATCCGTGGCGTATTCTTTCTCACGGATGTTATCATACGTTATAATCGCATTGACTACGATCAGTAGAACCGATGCAATCAGTAACGCATATATAGCGTTGACGTTGACTCTCATGGTTGTACCATTAATATACGCAGAATCTGTAAGATCCGGAAGTTTCAGGCGCAGTAATTTCGGACTCGTATTCATGGGGGTGTAATTTAGGAGAGCGTAGGTACAAAGATGAGAACTGTTATGTGTGTAGGGTGTGCTTGCATCTGCAGTTGTCCTTTCAGCCTGCGAATGATTTTCTTTGCTGCGTATACATCTATATAATCGGGGTCGCTCAGTATTTCAGGATAACTGATATTTACCCGGTCTATCTTCTTTTGCTGCTCGGCAGTTAGTGTCAATCCATTCAGCACCAGTTCAAATTCGTAACCGGTATTTATCGAGCGGATATATAGCAGCATGTCATCAGGCTGTGTTGTGTTCCGGTAAAAGAATCCCTGTACACTCTTTAACAAGGTGAGTATCTGCTGGCCGCAGGGTAAATTTTCGCCAGGCCGTTCCAGTTCCAGTGTAAAGCGAACGTTGTGTATAGCAGGTTCTGCATGCGGAGCAACAAGCCTGGCAGCGATCGCTTCAGCTGTTAAAGGCTCATCGGTATACTCATTTATTCTGTCGGACTCTGCAAAGTATATAAGTTTGTGCAGGCGGTCGTCTAATCGATCGGCATAGTAGCGCATCTTCTCCATGATGAATGCATGGTCTTTTTCAGCAGATATACCGAACAGATTCATCAAACCTTTTAGTGTAGCCAATGGCCCGCGCAAACTATGCGAAGTAGCATACACGAAATCATCCAGTGCAACGCTGATACCAGATAGTGGCAATAAAGCAACCGATGTCTCGGTATGCCTGAAACGAAATACCATGAAGTCGCCCATCGAGTCGATCAGTCGTGTATGAAAACCGGATACTAAAAAATGAACAGCCTCCCCGCTCCTGTTACTCATAGAGATGAGTTCATCCTTCAGGTATCCGTTGGGCAATACTTCATGCAGTTTACAGACAGCAGCAGCACCAACAACATCTGTCAATGAACAATTATTGATATTTACTTCTTCTATTCCGAGGATGCGGCTTATGTCGCGACCAACGGAGATGATCCCGAAAGAACCGTTTACCATCAATACATCCGGAGATATCCGTGCGATGAGACTGCGTATCTCCGTTTCTGTGACCAACCGCTTTGTGTTATTCATCCGTATGTTGTTTATACGGGTGCTCTCCAGGCGAAAGCATCCATGGTTTGTCAAATTTCTTTCGTCTCAGGCTGCGAAGGTATATATAACGTAAGGATGCTACCAGCTTCCTGCTGCAGCGATACACCTTCGGCCTGCATCCGATCCATAAGTGCTGCCGGAATGGCCTGGTATATTTCTGGTTCCGGTGCAGATCGGCTATCGTCAATCTTTATACTGATATAGTCCTGGTTTTCGATAATCGTTATGTTTAGCATAGCCTTCCCGTTGTTCGGTCGGCCATGGGAGGCCATCGTTTTATGGGCCAGTAGCGGGAGTATGATCCAGGCTGGTATCCAGCGATAAGAGTTCAACTGCGAAGAAAAGTATATATGCCAGGTAAAAGCATCATCTGTGTGTATCTGCTCGAGTTGCAGATATAGCCGTATCATTTCGAGCTCATCGGCCAGGCGTATTTTGCCACTCTCTGTATCGGTAAGCACTCCGCGTATAAGCCGTGAGAAGGATGCGAGGTAATGCACAGCACTTTCTACATCTTTCCGGATGATATAGTGCTGAATGGAATTTAATGTATACACCACAAACTGCAGGTTGGAGATCCATCGCAATCCGGTTAATGGCGGGATGCTGACGGGCTGTTCATCGGCTTGCGTCTGCGACTCACGTGAAATATTGATGCAGTAAATGGCCAGTCCTCCTTCGGTGGGGTATATATGCATGCGCCACCTGATTTCTTCCGGAATATAGTTCGTCTCCAGCATAATGTAAGTACGATCATGCAGTGCCTGCAGGCATGCCTGAACGAAAGGAACTGCGGAGTCATCGGCATATTCGACCCACAGATTTCTTCCCGGTTGGATATGTTCGCTGAGGCGAGCATCATTGATGTTCGTGTAGGTAAGCAGGCCATCATTATTTACCGTAAAGAAGTTCATATTTTTCAATGATTCCTTTTGTGAGTATCTGGTTAGAACAGGCTACCAACTTCACCGATCTTCTCTGCCGCTGTGAAAATCACAACGTAAAGCTTAACAATAAGATTGAGTGTTGCTGGTATAGTTGACAAGGTTACCGACAGTGCAGGAAGAAAATTGTTTTATGATACTGAGAGGCGTTTATAATGGGCGAAGGACGTTTACATACAAAAAAGTATCTTTTGTATACAAACTGCCCTATATATCCCCACGGAGCTAATTTTTTTTTCTTAGTTTTATAATACATGGATATTTCCTTCGTGTTTTCGAATGAGTTGAAGTTTAGGCTGGCCCGTCACGCTGCCTTTTGGGGGGTTATGATTGCTTACCAATGGCTGGTGGACTTTATTGTGCCGGCATTTTTAGAAGGAGCTTCCTATGCCATTGCGCACGAATCGTTCTTCCTGTCCATAGTATATTTACCCGGACAGTTACTGCTTACTTATGGTATTTTATATATTGTTATACCCCGGTGTCTTTTGCAGTCGCGCTATATTGCCGGTGCAGGTTTTGTAATACTGTTCTGTGTGCTGGCTGGTGTTTCCAATGAGTTTTCGTATCGGTTCTTTACTTCTGGCCCGCATCCGCTGGTACTATTCAGCGATAAACATTCGCTCGGTTTACACCGTATGCTGGGTGTTGCCGGCTTCGCAGCCTGCATCAAGTATATGAAATACTGGTATGAGAAAAAGTATCTGAATAGTGTGCTGGAAAAAGAAAAGCTGAAGGCTGAATTACTTTCGCTCCGTGCGCAGATACATCCGCACTTTCTGTTCAATACTCTGAACAATATATATTCGGTTACGGAAAAGACCTCGCCTGTTGCATCGGAGATGTTACTTCGGCTATCAGCCCTGCTTCGCTATATTCTGTATGAATGCAACAAGCAGGAAATACTATTGATGCAGGAGTTTAAAATGGTGCACGATTACCTGGCACTGGAAACGGTGCGCTATGCGAAAGACCTGGATATTCAAATCGATCTTCCGGCCGACACGGGGAACTACCTCATTACTCCCTTATTGCTGTTACCGCTGATCGAGAACTGCTTCAAACACGGTGTGAGTAAAATGATCGATCAGCCATGGGTAAATATTCGTGCAGAACTCAAAGAAGATATACTCCAGGTAAAGATCATGAATGGCTGCAAGGAGTCTGAACCGGGTAACAACGGTCATGATCACTATGGCTCAGAAGGTATAGGACTGATCAACGTTCGCAAAAGACTGGCGTTGCTATACCCCGGCAAGCACGAACTGAAAGTATTTTCTGAACCTGGTGTATTTGTAGTGTCGTTAAAACTGGAACTGAACCGAATAGCAAGAGCGTATGAAGTCAGCCGCTAAAGTATGGAAATGTATTATTGTGGATGATGAACCGCTTGCACGTGAAGTGCTGGCACGTTATGTTGAACGCATATCTTCGCTTCAACTGGTTGGCGAATGCAGCAATGCCATAGAAGCGATGGAATGCCTGCAGCAACACGATGCAGATATAGTATTTCTCGATATACAAATGCCGGAGATTCGCGGAACCGATCTGATCCGTATACTGAAGAATCCTCCGTTCATTATTGTTACCACCGCTTTCCAGGAATATGCATTGGAGGGATACGAACTGGATATAGTAGATTACCTGTTGAAGCCTATTAAGTTTGAGCGATTCCTGAAATCTATTACCAAAGTTTTTCGTCTGAGTGGCGATCATCCCAACAGTCTTAATTTACCGATTGATACTGCGACACCCGAACCGGAGAAGGAACCGTACCTGTATCTTCGCACGGATCGTAAAACATTAAAGGTTCTGTTGAAAGATATACTCTACGTGGAAGGCATGGGTAATTATGTAAAAGTGTTTACCGCAGGCGGAACGATCATTACCAAAAATTCCATGACGGCTATGGAAACAATGTTACCCGAGAGTTCTTTTATTCGCACCCATCGTTCGTTTATTGTGGCTAAAACAAAAGTACGCTCCTTCAGCAGTGAAACTATTGAGATCGAGAAACACCAGATTCCGATTGGAAAACTCTATAAGAATGCTGTGATGAAAGAGCTGCAAAATGATTGAGTATATTTCTGCCTGCCAATCGGCCTTTACCCTGGCATAACACTATACTCGGATCGATAGCTTCCTGTACAATAGGCAGCATGCTTATCCGGCACACTCTTTTTAGCCTTACACCATGACTATATTTTCATGGACTCTCTGACACATATAGCCATAGGTGCTGTTATCGGGGATGCATGGCTTGGTAAACGCCTCGGCAAAAAAGCGATGCTGATCGGAGCTGTGGCGCAATCATTACCCGATATGGATTTTGTAGCATCCCTCTGGATGTCGCCTGCGGAATATTTGCTGGCGCATCGTGGATTTACACATTCGATCTGTTTTGCACTGCTCTCGGGTTTTGTGCTGGCGAGTACAGCGGTGCGCTGGAAGAAAGAAATTGGTTTGAGTGCATGGATGTTGTTCTTTACTGTTCAATGCCTGTTACACCTGGCAATAGATATACTCAATGTATATGGTGTGGGACTATGGGAACCCGTTCTGCATAATCGTTATTCTCTTAACCTGCTGTTCGTTGCCGATCCGTTGTTCACTGCGTGGCCATTTATAGCCATGATCGTTTTATTTTTCCTTAAGCAGGAACATGTGTTACGTATACATTGGCGATGGTTTGCAGCGTTGTCATGCACCATGTATATCGCGATAGTGGTGCTGATAAAACTATATATTACCCAGGCTGTTGCTACAGACCTGCAGCAACTTGCTATTGAACCCGCAAGGTATTTTACAACGCCAACTCCCCTGAACAGTTTATTGTGGTATACGGTAGTGGAAAGAGAAGGCGGGTATCTGATCGGCTATAAATCGGTTTGGGATAAAGGCCCGGGAATCTATATAGCAGTATACCGCCAGGAGGAATTGCTCAGTGCCATAGCGGATCGTGATGATGTACTGCGGCTAAAGCAGTTTTCGCAGGATTACTATATAGTATATAAAGCCCGTGATGCGCTGCTGTTTAGCGACCTGCGGTTTGGCCAGGTGTTTGGATGGGCCGACCCGAAAGCGTCTTTTATATTTCAGTATGATCTGCTACATCCGGAGAGCAACTTGCTGGTGCTGCAGCGTGGAAGGTTCAGCGGGTGGAACCGCGCAGAAGTAAAAACCTTGTTCAACCGTATTCGTGGCAAACAGAATCGTCAGGTTTCGGAATAGTGAATGCTATATATATACCGGTATAGATCATTACCGGTTGCTTCCCTCCTGCGCTTTGTTTACAGGTTTCCGTTGTGGCCGCCATACCCAATACAATCCTTTTACGTTGGCCTTCCATTCAGGAAGTATAATGACCAGTATAATTTCTTCCACCAGCTGTATTCCGGTAACAGCACATGCTATATAGAACGCTGCTGTGGAAAATGGCCACGCAAAGAACATCAGCAGAAAAAATATAGCCTGTACCACAGCCGCAGTCTTGGCAAGATAAGTATGAAAGCTTGTAACTTTCCGGTATGCGATTAATGCTGCTATAGTTTGTATACCGAACAACGCGAACAAACCGGCTATAACGATCCAGTGACTATAAATAAATTCGCGGTGCATGATCCACAATCCCAGAGTAGATACCAATACCGTGGCATCGTCAGCAACAGAATCGAGGCGTGCGCCAAATACACTGGTCACCTCAAATTTGCGCGAGAGCGGCCCATCAATAGCATCGGTAAGAAAGCTAAAGGCAATTAGCCATTTAAACCAGTCGGACTCACCTTTAATAGCCAGTAACAACAGGAACGGTGCCGATACCAGGCGATACATGGTTATGCCATTGATAACGTAGTAACTTATTCTCGATTGCTTATCGGTATTCATACCTGCGGAACTTTTTACACGAAGTGTTACCAGAACTATTTTTCTTTTTTGTCCCATCCAATGACACAGATCATCTGCCGGCATGATTCCCCTATGAGGAAAAAATGTACTGGCGTCTCTGCCTGTAGATCATAACGAAAGAACAGGATTCCCTGCAGGGATATACAAATTATTGTTCCATAAGACTTCGTCAATGATTAACCGCCTATGGTGTAACAGGCTATGCGTCTTGTCAACATCGTTTTCAGAAGTGTCGGTATAACAGTAGGTTCATATCAATAACAACTTCTACATCAGGTTTCTATAACTCTTTGCTGTATGAAATATACCTTCTATACGCTTGTACTGGTTGTCGTTTTTCATGGCGAACAGGTACACTCACAATCTGCGGCACCGGTAAATGATCAGGTGCTGGCTGCATTAAAAGCATACCGGTCGGGCTATACGCAGTGTATGCTGGAAAAGAAACCGGATTTGCTGACTTCCTACTACGTGGACAACGTTCGCCTGATGCCGGAGTTTCAAAAGACTGTGGTGGGAAAAGATCATGCGCTACTCTATCACAAAGCTTTTCTGTCGCGCTTTACGGTTAAGGAATATACCCGAAAGGAATTAGAGATTACCGACCTGGGCCAGCAAATATTGGAGGTAGGAAAGTTTACAACGACAGCAACAGTAAACACTACCGCGAAGACCTATACCTGGCAGGGAAAATATTTTACACTCTGGCAAAAGAATGGCAAGACTATATCACTCATTTGCGAAGCCTGGAATTATGATCACGCGCTCGAAGCTGAAGACCTGATGCATTTCAGTGAAGTGCCGGTATATGACGTAGCGCTGGCTCCGCATGAACCGGTTAATAATAACATCCGTTTTGAGTTGGCCGCTTTAAATCGCCTGATGGAGGCAACGGTGAGCCAACACGATGCCGGTATATGGCAACAGTTCTATACAGACGATGGCATGTTTTGCTATAGCCGTAATCCAATATGCCAGGGCAAACAGGCTTTGCACGATTTCCTGGAGAAACACTGCCGTGATCTTGTTGTGTTTGAGAAGCTCGATATACGAAATGACCGCATCGATCACCTCGGCCAATATATCGTGGAGTATGCCAGCCACGTGGCTATCTGGCGTGGCGGTGATTACTCCGGTGTTGGTTTGGGTAAAGACCTTCGGATATGGCGCAGGGAACCTGACGGCTCACTCAAGATATACCGGCATATAGCCATGTATGATTAGCAACAGCCGATCTGGTTCTGCTATCCATATATAGTATAAGTCACTCCACTATACCAATGTTACCGGTGAGTTGTTATACTCCTGCTCGATGAGGCACATTTGCTGCTGATGCCGCTGTGCGTGCAATGCGAGGAAGTATAGATACTGGTATACATCCAGCTTGCCCAGGTTATTTACAGACATGGTGGTGTGGTGCAACGTGCCTTCACCATTGGGGAGCAGGTCCAGCGTATAGAGACACCGTGATAGCTGATCGCGCATCTCGCGTCTTACCTGCGGCAGCGTTTTTTCTCCTGTAGGCTGATGGTGCTCCGGCCGTTGCCAGGCGAATGATTTTGTCTGACCTATCGCCAGCAAGGCCGGATCGGCCAATGTATAGTGCTCGGGTATAAAATCTGCTCCGGCAAGCGCTTCATGTTTACGGAGCGCTTTCTCACATCCTTTCTCGATAATGATCAACAGGAAATGATTGGTTAGCATAACGTGTTCTAATACCTCGCATATACTCCACCCTCCGGACGAAGGTTTATAGCAATGCAAGGGATGTTCTCGGTCGAACCATTCATCCACTACAGCAAAGGTGCGGATGAGTTCGCGCGTCAGGTTGATAAGTATATGTTCGATGGGCATGGTGGTTTTTCAAAATCAGTTGTAAATAAAAAAGCCCGGGTGTTGGCCCGGGCTTCCGTACATAAGCTTTCATCAAGCTTATGAACATCATTCATTCCCGGGCATATATTTCCATTTCACATGCTGGTGAAGCGGGCACATAAATGCGATATGGAATGCTGATGTATTCATTATGAAACAAATGTAGCAGGATTTTTGAAAACTGTTTTAACGATCCGGAATAATTTTTATTCATGTTTACCCATCGATTTATCCTCCCGGCTATATCGATTCATAGTAATCACGTTATCACTTCGATAGCGTAACCACCTTGCCTTCTTTTGCAGAACGCCTGGCTGCTTCCAGTATCTCTACCACGATCACATTATTTTCCAGTGATGAAAGATCAGTAGTCTTTAGTGTAATCTCTCCACGCACTACGGCAGCGAGGTAAGCAAACGGATCATTATAGGGCTTTGCATACGCGGGACTGGATATATACTCTTCCGGTTTATCCGCTGAAGTTTTTAATCGTGATCCCTGACGATCAGCGAGAATATACCCTGTCTCGCCATAGAGTTCCATATCCTTGCGGCTAAACGGCCAGTTCCACGAAGCCTGTATAATGCCTTGTCCGTCAGAGTATGTAACAACGATGGTGGCTTCGTCTTCTACATGAGTATATATAGCGGGCTTGAGCTGCTGTGTTATGGCCGATACGGTTAAAGGTCTTTTGCCATCATGCAGCCACGTGAGCAGGTTGGCGCCATAGCAACCAAAGTCCATCAACGCACCGCCTCCGTTCTTTACAGGATCCGTAAGCCAGTCGAGAAATTCTTTGCCCACACCAATTTCCTTTGGTCCCTGGTGGCCATCGTGTATCACCGCTTTACGCAGTTTACCCATTGAATGATCTTTGATAAATACTTCTTCCACTTTCTGGTTGCTGCTATACCAGGTGGTTTCATAATTGGTGAGCACATGGATCTTATGCTTTTTCGCCAACGCTTCTATCTGTCGTACATGATCAACACTTACCGCCAATGGTTTCTCTACCATTACATGAATGCCGCGGGGTGCACATGCCTGCACAATGCTCAGGTGATCTACGGTGGCACTGAAACCTGTTACAGCTTCCGGTTTTGTTTTGTCGAGCATTTCATTGAGCGTGCTATAGAGTAACGTGGTTGGTAAATTATAGCGCTTGCAGTAACGCTCACCGAGTGCGCGATCCGGTTCGGCAATTCCCACGATCTCGATGTCGCCATCATCGGCACGATCCAGTATCCACCCGACATGGCCGTGTGTAAGACCGGCTACACCTATACGAAATGGTTTCTGCGCCTGCTGCGAAAATGCCGTCATAGAAACAAGTGTAAAGAGTATCACAAGAGATATGAGTCGTTGCATAAGGATTCTGGTTTGTTATATACTACAAGGTGAACGATTATCCTTACAGATACAATAACCAATGTGATGACCGGAGCGGATCGCTGGCTAATAAGATAATTAGCGTGATGCACGCGATCACTTTCGAATGAACCTTGCCCGGTAATTTCCTTTTGTACTTTTGATCACGATGGTATAAAGACCTGCCGGTAATGCATGTACATCCAGTATTGCCTGGTCATCATCCATTACTATACCGGATGTCTTTCTTCCCTGCTGATCATATATTGCGATTGATTGTACCGCTATATCTTTAGGTATCGCCAACTGAATACTGTGATCTGTTGGATTGGGATATAGCGTAATGTTGCGGGAGGTTGTTGTTTCATCTATACCGGTTATGGCCGAGAGGTCAGCTTTCCATAATTCATAGTCACCGTTCCACTGGTCAGCCTGGAAATATAGTATGTTATCCTGTAATAAAACATCCGATGTAACATAGGCACCACTTGCATGGCGTACGGTGCCTGCTTCTGTGCCATCGGTCTTCCAGAGCTCGCAGAATCCGAACAGGTCTTCTATAAAGAAAAATACCTGGTCATCTACAGCAATCATGTTCCGGGTGAAATGATAGTCACCTGCCAGGTCAAAATTCTTCAGTGCGTATGTCCCGGCCGTTGTACCGTCACTTTTCCAGAGGGCGAATGCTCCCTGCATATCACTTACCGTAAAGTAAAAATGATCCTGCATTTTTACTTTCTTCGAAATATCGTACGAGTCGTTGCCGGTGATCAAGGTTTTAATAGCCACTGTTCCGGCATCGGTGCCATCGGTTTTCCAGAGAGAGCGCCCTTCGGTTGTCGCGCGATAAAAGTAGAGTGTATTTTCGTCAGCATACATGTCGTCTATATAGCTGGACCAGAAACCAGGTGTGAGGTCTTTTATCATAATGGTTCCTTCCGTGGTTCCATCGGTCTTCCAGAGTTCTGTTCCGGCAGCAGCGTTAAACGCCTGAAAGTAAAGTGTATTACCAGCCGGAGCGAACCAATAGATATAGCTATCGGCCGTTCCCGGGTTAATATCCTTCAGCAATTTCGTTCCTGCTTCCGTGCCATCGCTTATCCATAGCTCATTGCCTTCGTTCTGTGTAGAAGCTGCCAGGTATAGTTTACCGTTGTAATACAAGGGCGCGTTAATGTAGAGATCACCTTTGTTATCACCCAGGTTTGTTACTTTGGTTGTACCGGCAGCCGTACCGTTGCTTTTCCAGAGTTCGCGTGCTCCCGCAGTTCCCAGCGTAGTAAAGTATAGCATGTTGTCTGTTACCAATAGTTCTATGGGGTTGTTGGTGCCAGTTCCTGCTACCATGTCTTTCACTAAGACCGTACCTGCAGTTGTTCCATCGCTGCGCCAGAGTTCTCTTCCATTGCCAGTGGTTGAAGCGAAGAAATACAGGGAGCCATTCCACGTTCGTAAATACTGCGGATCACTATCCGTAGTGCCGGGCTGTATATCTTTTACCAATGTAGTGCCTGCCGTTGTGCCATCGGTTTGCCAGAGCTCTTTACCATGATCCGGATCGGTAGCGGTGAAATATACCTTGCCATTCAGTTCGGTAAAATCAGCAGGGCTTGATGCAAATGTTTTGTTGATGGTCAGATCTTTTACCAATGTTGTTCCGGCTGCCGTGCCATCACTCTTCCAGAGTTCTTCGCCCAGCTCTGTTGTATAGCCTGTAAAGTATACTTCATTGTTCAATGCAACCAGTTCACCACTCGCGCCTGACTCCGCTCCTGCTGCTATATCTTTTACCATCGTAGTTCCTGCAGCGGTGCCATCACTCTTCCAAAGCTCATAACCACTGGTGCCTCCGTTGGCTATAAAGAACAGCGTGTTGCTGGTGGCCGCAAAACCTCCGAACGCTATACCGTTGTCATCTGTCACAACCGACTTGATTGCTGTTGTGCCCTCAGTTGTACCGTTGCTCTTCCAGAGTGTTCCGTTTACAATAAAGTATATTTCATTGCCTACTGCCTGAAGATCGTGTACATACTCTTCGTTCCATTCCTTTACCAGCACCGTGCCATTGGCGGTGCCGTCTGATTTCCAGAGTCCGGTAACGGAGGGTGTTACCATCGCCTTGAAATATAGTGTCCCGTTTACTACGGTAAGTTCCTGCGGGTAACTTCCCTCGGCTCCTGCCCATAGATCTTTTACCTGCACGGTGCCGGCTTCGGTACCATCACTCTTCCAGAGTTCTGTTCCGCCAGCGGGTGTTGTCGCTGTGAAATATAGTATACCATTCATAGCGGTGAGTGACTCCGGCAGACTTGATTCATCGCCAGGTACTATATCTTTTACCAATACAGTTCCTGCATCGGTGCCATCGCTCTTCCAGAGTTCATCTTCAGTATCTGCCGAGCTGCCGCGAAAGAACAGTGTACCGTTTACATTGGTGAGTTCTGCCGGTGATCCGGAATTATAGCCTGGGATCAGATCTTTTACCAGTACAGTACCAGCGTCTGTACCATCTGTCTTCCAGAGTTCAATGCCGTAGTCAGGAGCTTCGGCTGTGAAGAACAAGGTTGTATTACTTACTGCGGTGAAGGCTGTAGGATAACCCGATCCAGAACCGGGCATGATATCTTTTACCAATGCGGTTCCTTTCGCGGTGCCATCGGTCTTCCAGAGTTCAGCACCGTACGCACTGCTCAGGCCGGTAAAATATACTGTGCTTCCCATCGCTTCAAAATGTGTGGAAGCGTTCCAGTTCATTACTTGTGCCGTATAGATCACTTGTGTGCCATCGGCTGTGCCATCGCTTACACCCAGGCCGGAATGTTCATTGATGCGCGCATAGAAATATACTTTGCCGCCTGCACTTGTTTTATAAAACAGGTAACTGGAGATGTTTTCGTCAGCCTGCGTGTTAATGTCTTTTACCAGCGAGATCTGTGCCTGAAGACTGACAGCGGAGAACAACAATAACGCTAACACTATATTTCTCATAGAGATTATCGCTAACATATGGGGAGGTTAATGATAATAAAGATAGAAAAAAGGATTAACGACCGGAAACAACGGTATGGCTGTACTGCAAAAGGTCGGGTAACCCTGCAGGCGGCTTTACCGATGGTATGACGGTATACTTTCTGATGCGCGGTGCGCGCTACGGTATAAAACTTGTTTTATCGCGCGAGTACGTTAATGTGAGTGTATGCATGGCACGAGTGCATGCTATATAGAGCATGCTGCGGTCTACATCCGTATGATAGTTGCGCGAGGATGCAAATGGTATGATCACTTCATCGAACTCCAGACCTTTGGCCAGGTGTGCGGTGGTGATAATAATGCCATTCATAAAGGCTGTGCTATCCGGTGTGAGTAAATGTATACCGTGCGCTTTCACATCCTGGTATAGCGTTTCAGCCTGCTCCAGTGTTTTGCAGATAATACCCAGTGATTGATACCCGGAAGTCTTGAATTGCGCGATCATCTCACGAACAGCAGCTCCTTCCTCCTGATTGCTTTCAAAGCGTTTAATTTCCGGAGCGCGGCCGTGGCGTTCCATAGGCACTACGTTGGGGTTGGGTGAAATCTGCTGCGCGAAAGCAGTGATCTCGTAACTGGAACGATAGCTTCGGTATAGTCTTACTATATCTCCCTGCGGAAATACCTGTTCAATGCCTTCGGCTGAAGATGCGCTATACGGATTTACCTTTTGGCTTACATCCCCTAATATAGTCTTCTTGCAATGGAATAATCGCGACAGCACAGCATATTGTACCGGAGTATAGTCCTGCATCTCATCGATGAGCAGGTGTTTTACCTCATCGTATGTCTTCACACCTTCCAGCCGGATCTTGCAATAGATAAGCGGGAAAACATCGGAATACTCAAGCATACCGTTGGAGCCCATCCTGAACAAATCCTCCCGCTTCATCCATTTGTAAAAGTCGCGGTACAGATCGAGCACGTTGTTAACCTTGAACATGCGTGGAATGGTTTCCCAGATCTGCGCCTTTTCACGACCGGTAAGTTTTCGTTTTGTCTGTGTGCGAACATAGTTCAGCACATCTTTCATTACTTCCTGGAATCGCTTTACGATCGGCATGCGATGATAGGCTTTCAATCGCTCGATCATAAAAGGCCATGGTACGACAACACCCGCTACGCGAATCTCTTCTTCGGCCGGGGTAAAGTAATTATTCTCTACATAGATCAGGTAACGGTTTAGCATACCGAGAAACTCGAACGATGACTTGAACCTGATGCGTTCAATAAAGGCAGCGTCATGTTTTTCCAGTAAGGCCGATACCTGCTGAAAGAAAGTCTGAAAGGTATATTTGTTTTCGAGGAGTTCGGTTGCAAGCTCTTCGATTCCCATCTCGGGTATATGCTCCTCTCCCAACTCCGGTAATACGTTGGATATATAGTCTGCAAATACCTTGTTAGGCGAAAGGATGAGTATATCTTTTGATGAAATGGATTCGCGGTAGCGATAAAGTAAAAATGCAATGCGGTGCAGGGCGATAGAAGTTTTGCCCGAGCCTGCCACACCCTGGATGATCATGACCTGCGCAGTTTCATTGCGGATCACGGCGTTCTGATCGCGCTGAATGGTGGCGACAATATTCTTCATCTTGTCGTCAGAAGATTTACTCAGCTCCTTCTGCAGTATATCATCGTGAATGTTTACAGCATTCTCGATCATAAACTCCATCTTGCTCTC
>NZ_DATCSD010000372.1:0-9629 GCF_036568665.1 Ohtaekwangia sp.
AGCATTGCCATCTGGAAGATCTCGTTACGTTTCTTCTCACCACCGGAGAACCCTTCGTTGAGTGAACGATTCAATAATGACTGATCGATCTCTACGAGTTTCATTTTCTCTTTCATGAGACCGAGAAACGAAACAGCATCCAATGGTTGTTGTCCGCGATGTTGACGTATCTGGTTAACAGCAGTCTTCATGAAATTGATGGTGCTTACCCCTGGTATCTCTACCGGATATTGAAAGGCAAGAAATACACCTTCGCGTGCGCGTTCTTCCGGCTCAAGCTCTAAAAGATTCTTGCCGAGAAACTCCACTTCACCACCGGTTACTTCATACTCTTCACGACCTGCGAGTACAGATGCCAGTGTACTTTTGCCGGAACCGTTCGGACCCATAATAGCATGTACTTCTCCTGGCTTTACTTGCAGGTTTATTCCGTTCAGAATTTGTTTCTCCCCAATTTTTGCTTGCAGATTCTTTATCGTTAACATCTCTATCGCGTCTTAGTAAAAATTATAGTCTTGTTTTTATATTGTTATCCCACGCTTCCTTCCAGCGTTAAAGCCAGCAACTTCTGTGCTTCTACTGCAAATTCCATTGGCAGTTGATTCAGCACTTCTTTCGCATAACCATTCACAATCAGGGCAACAGCCGATTCTTCATCGATGCCTCGTTGCAGACAGTAGAAGATCTGATCTTCGCCAATTTTGGAAGTAGTAGCCTCGTGCTCGATCTTAGCAGAATTATTCTCAACATCTATATAGGGGAAGGTATGTGCACCGCATTTGTCACCCATCAGCAATGAATCACATTGAGAAAAATTGCGTGCACCTTCTGCACGTTTCATGATGTGTACCTGACCGCGGTAACTGTTCTGTGAGTGACCGGCAGATATACCTTTTGATACGATGCGTGACTTGGTGTTTTTACCAATGTGAATCATCTTCGTACCGGTATCAGCTTGTTGGTAGTTGTTGGTAACAGCCACGGAGTAAAATTCGCCCATGGAGTTATCGCCTTTCAATACACAGCTGGGATATTTCCAGGTAATTGCAGAACCAGTTTCTACCTGAGTCCATGATATCTTGGAGTTATCGCCAAAGCAAAGTCCACGTTTTGTTACGAAGTTATAGATACCACCTTTACCTTCTTTATCGCCCGGATACCAGTTCTGCACAGTTGAGTATTTTACTTGTGCATCTTTCATGGCATATATTTCGACTACGGCTGCGTGCAACTGATTCTCATCACGCATAGGGGCCGTACATCCTTCGAGGTAGCTAACATAAGAACCTTCATCAGCCACGATCAGTGTTCTTTCAAATTGGCCGGTGTTAGCAGCATTAATGCGGAAGTATGTTGACAGCTCCATCGGGCAACGAACGCCTTTTGGTATATAACAGAACGAACCGTCTGTAAATACAGCTGAGTTGAGGGCGGCAAAATAGTTGTCGTTAACGGGTACAACGGAACCCATATATTTCTTCACCAGATCAGGGTGCTTCAATACAGCTTCGCTGAATGAACAGAAAATGATCCCCAGTTCGCCCAGTGTTTCCTTGAATGTAGTGGCAACTGAAACGCTGTCGATTACGGCATCTACTGCTACACCGGTAAGGCGTTTTTGTTCTGTAAGAGATATACCCAGTTTCTCAAAGGTCTTGATCAATTCCGGATCAACGTCTTCGAGATTTTTAGGAGTTACTTTCTGCTTGGGGGCAGAGTAATAGATCACATCCTGGTAATTGATAGGAGGGTACTTTACATTTGGCCAGGTTGGCTCCTTCATCTTGGTCCACTGACGATAGGCATTCAAACGCCACTCCAGCAGCCATTCAGGCTCATTTTTCTTAGCAGATATAAAGCGAATTATATCTTCATTTAACCCTTTTGGAGCAGAATCGGTCTCGATATTGGTGGTCCAGCCGTGCTCGTATTCCCTGGAGGTTAACTCCTCTAACACCTGATTATCTTTACTCATTTACAAAGTCTATTTAGACTGATTATAAACCCACAAAGCTATAACAAAAATGAGATTTTTAGGTTCTCAGGCCAGTTTATTTCCCCATAGAAGTTTTCTATCGGTATATAAAGCCTTTCAAAGTCATTCTTACAAGGATGTGCGCGCTACCGGATTAATCAAGTCAGATTAAGACTTCGATCCAGACTTTCTTCCAGCGAGATCATTGTTTCGGTTCGTTCAATGCCTTCCACTTGCTGGATCTTATCGTGCAATACCTGTTTCAAATGGTTGGTATCCTTGCAGTGGATTTTGGTAAACATAGAGTAATTACCTGTGGTGTAATGAATGCTCGTGATCTCCGGTATTGCTTTCAGCTTTGCCATTACCTGGTCGTACAGCGCACTCTTTTGAAGGAAGATTCCAATAAAGGCGGTGATATCATAGCCCAACTTTGCATAATTGACTTTTAACGTGGTCTTCTCAACAATCCCCGCTTCTTCCATTTTGTTCATGCGTACGTGAACAGTCCCGCCTGAAACAAAAGCTTTTTTGGCAACTTCGGTATAAGGCTTCTTGGCATCCTGCATTAGAATCTCCAGAATCTTCAAATCCACATTGTCAACTTTATAATTTTCGGCCATATAAAAATTTGCGTTTTAAGGTTAATTCAAAAATACTAAATAAAATTGAAAAGTATACAAATATTCTTACTGTTTATTGATCCATGGAGCAGTTATGGTGTTACTTTGTTACATAATTTACAACGAGACGCACTGAAAGACACACACTGGACCCACACACAACATTGTAGGGTGTTGGAATTTGGCAGACATGCCCTCCGGTCTCGGGGGTGGAGAGAACAGGATAAAGTCCAGCCTTTGGCGACCTAACTGCTCCGTGGAGGTTCGAGCCCTCCCTCTACAGCAAAGTCCCTTCCCGATAACTATCGGGAGGGGCACCACACACAAAAACCATCACACAACTATATTGTAGGGTGTTGAAACTGGCAGACATGCCCTCCGGTCTCGGGGGTGGAGGTAAACGGAATAAAGCAATGCACCCTGATCCCGTCTTAAACAGACAAGATCAGGTCAGCGTCTAACCGCTCCGTGGAGGTTCGAATCCTTCTCCTACAGCAGCTCAGTTTAGGTTAATGAGTTATTCAGAGCTACCCGTCCCTCTAGGAGGGGCGGGTTTTATTTTTTTATCGCCTTCGTGACTTTCCACGTGTTCCTCTTCTAAATAGTTGCTAATCAATCAGCGAGATATAAATCTTGTGATCTAATTTGATTTGCTGCCAGACAATCGTTTGCTTTGGGAATCTAAGAAAAAGAAAATTTTTAAGATAGAGTGTTATGAAGGACTTTCCTTGGTTTAAACATTACCCCGTAGGCACCCCGCATGAAATCAATCTGTATGACTATAGCTCGCTAGTAGATCTCTTTGAGAAAAGTTGTGCGAAGTACCGCGATAAAGTGGCCTTTGTGAACATGGGAAAGGAGATAACCTTTAGCGAAATAGATGAGCTCTCCAAAAACTTTGCTGCATATCTGCAGAGTCTTGGTTTAAAGAAAGGCGATCGTATTGCTATACAGATGCCCAACCTGCTACAGTTTCCGGTGGCTTTCTTCGGAGCGCTGCGTGTAGGCCTCACCGTTGTAAACACCAATCCGCTCTATACTCCGCGAGAGATGGAGCATCAGTTTAAAGATGCAGGCGTTTCTGCCATTGTTATTGTAGCAAACTTTGCGAGCCACCTCGAAAAAATATTAGCCAGCACCAAGATCAAGCATATTATTGTTACCGAACTGGGCGATATGCTGGGTGGTATAAAAGGCTCCCTGGTAAATTTTGTAGTAAAGTATGTTAAGAAGATGGTGCCAGCGTATCATCTTCCCAATGTAATTCCGTTTAAGGAAGCTCTTCGTAAGGGAGCTACGCTGTCGTTTACCAAGACAGAAGTTACTGTAAAGGATATAGCGGTGTTGCAATATACCGGGGGCACTACCGGTATAGCAAAAGGCGCGAAACTATCGCATGGGAATTTGATCGCGCACAATTCCATGATCACCGAATGGTTCAGACCCTATATGTCGAAAGATGGCAGCGATATTATCATTACCGCTATACCGATGTATCACATCTTTGCTCTTTCGGTAAATGGGTTGCTGATGTTCAGCACCGGAGTAAAGAGCGTGATGATTACAAATCCGCGTGACATGAAAGGCTTTGTGAAGGAATTGAAGAAGTATAAGTTCTCGATCCTTACCGGTGTGAATACGTTATTCAATGGCTTGTTGCATACTCCTGGATTCAGCGATCTTGATTTCACGGTATTGAAAGGCGCAGTAGGAGGAGGCATGGCCGTGCAGGATGTTGTTGCAAAAAAATGGGAAGAAGTTACCGGTAAACCACTGGTAGAAGGTTATGGTCTCAGTGAAACATCGCCTGTACTGTGTTGTAATCCCCTCGATGGAAAACATCGTCTGGGCACTATAGGATTACCGATGCCAAGTACAGAGGTTGCTATATTTGATGACAACGGGAATCAATTACCACAAGGTGAAGTAGGAGAAATCTGCGCACGCGGACCCCAGGTAATGTCTGGCTATTGGGAAAAAGATAACGAAGGAGTTTTCTTCCATAATGAATGGTTCCGCACAGGAGATATAGGCAAGATGGATGAAGATGGATATTTCAAGATCGTTGATCGCAAGAAAGATATGATCAAGGTATCGGGCTTCAATGTCTTCCCGAATGAAATTGAAAATGTTATAGCTGCGCATCCGAAAGTATTGGAAGTAGCTGCTATAGGTGTGCCCGATGCAAAATCCGGTGAAGTAATTAAAGTATTCATCGTGAAGAAGGATCCAAGCCTGACAGAAGAAGAATTGAAAGCATACTTCCACGAGAATCTCACCAACTATAAAGTACCGAAGCACATCGAGTTTAGAACAGAATTGCCGAAGACCAACGTTGGAAAAATACTGAGACGTGCGTTGAAAGAACAGGAAGCCGCAGCGGCCGCCTGAGTTTTTCGATATATCTTCGCAGAAACCCTATACCCTCATGACCTCCAAGTTTCTTGTGCCGGCAGCGCTTGTATACGTGTTGTTGATCTCTTCGTCTAAAGCAGATCGTAATCTGTCCAATGTATTAATCGAAGAAGATTCATTGCTATATCCGCAGGAACGTCATATAAAAGATCTTCGTCAGCTTACATTCGGTGGCGACAATGCAGAAGCATACTGGAGTTTCGATAGCAAGAAGATTACCTTTCAATCCAACAATCGTTCATGGGGTTTACAATGCGATCAGATATTTTATACTGCGATTGATGATGCCAGTATGAAAGACAATCGTCCTGATCGTATCAGCACGGGCGAAGGACGAACTACGTGCTCGTATTTTCTTCCCGGAGATTCTCTTATACTGTACGCATCAACCCATCTTGGCAGTAAAGAATGTCCTAAAGAACCCGAGCGTAAACCCGGAGGTAAATATTTGTGGGCGATCTATGATTCATACGATATTTTTGTTGCCGATCTCAAAGGAAATATTCGAAAGCAATTAACCAACACCAAAGGTTATGATGCTGAAGCAACCGTATCACCGAAAGGTAATAAGATCGTTTTTACTTCAACACGTAATGGTGATCTCGACCTATATACCATGAACATCGATGGAACGGGCGTAAAGCAGATCACCCATGAATTAGGCTACGATGGCGGAGCATTCTTCTCACCTGATGGTAAGAAAATTGTCTTTCGTGCTTCTCGTCCTAAAACAGAAGAACAGAAAAAAGAATATCAGAAATATCTCAAGCAAGGTTTGGTAGCACCTACGGAAATGGAGATATATACCTGCAATACCGATGGCACCGGTTTGCGTCAGCTGACAAAACTGGGCAAAGCTAACTGGGCTCCGTTTTACCATCCTTCCGGTAAAAAGATACTCTTCTCCTCCAACCATAAGGGTACACGCGGCTTCGAGTTTAATATTTTTATGATGAATGATGATGGCACAGGGCTGGAGCAAGTTACCTACGACAAAGTATTCGATTCATTCCCGATGTTTTCACCCGATGGTAAAAAAATCATCTTCTCATCTAACCGTAACAATCACGGTACGCGTGATACAAATTTATTCGTGGGTAATTGGGTAGACTAAGTATATAAATCAACCGTAAATGTTGATTATCGATTACCGGCATCGTAATTTCAATTCACGTTATAAAAAACAACCTCACTATGATTGGCTTTTTTGAGCACCAGTATTTATCGTATAAAAAGAATCACATTAAAAATCTGCTGGCACTTGCCAAGGTGGATGGACACATGCACGAAAAGGAAGAGGCGCTGCTGTATAAAATTGGTAAGCGCTACGGACTGAAAGACCGGCAGGTAAAGGAACTGGTTGACAGCAATGAGAAATATAGTATCAACGTACCGGATAATCATAACGATCGGATGAACCTGCTATACGACCTGGTGTTAATGGTATATGCCGATGATGTAGTGGACCCGCACGAGATCGAGTTTTGTGAAGAAGCCGTAACGCAATTCGGCATGAAGAAAGACCTGGTGCAATGGCTGCTGCAGGAGTTTCATAAAGGTACACCACCACCGGTTGATGAATGGGAAGACATCAAACGCCAGGCAAATGAAAAATTCGCGATCGATTGATGAACTTGGATAAGGGTAGCGCTAAACGTTACCCTTTATTTTTTATAAAAGAGGCAAAATCCTACATATCAAAACTTTACAAGGTTGAGTGTAGTTATGCTTATAACTTTAAGTACATTTAACTTTCAACCATTTGGCATTAACGGTAAATTAGACGCGAAAGCAGGGAGACAGGCTTATGGAAGAATTTAGAAAACTCACTACGCAGGAAAAGGCACTGCGTATCAATTTAAGTAAATCAATTTACGGATCATTCGCTGAGATAGGTGCGGGACAGGAAGTGGCAGCGAACTTTTTTAAAGTTGGAGGAGCTTCCGGAACTGTAGCAAAGACCATGTCGGCCTATGACATGAAATTCAGTGATGCGATCTATGGCGTATGCGATCGATATGTATGCGAAGATCGCCTGGAGAGAATGCTCGATCACGAGTATGTTTTATTGCCAGAGCGTTTGCCACATCGCATAGAGAACACCAGGTTCTTTGCCTTTGCCGATACGGTAGAGATTCTCAACTACGAACGCACCAACCAGGGACATGGATGGATAGGACTTCGGTTCCAGCTTACACCGAAGAGCGAACCGAATGATTGCGTGATACACGTAAAGATGCTGGATACCGATCAGCTCCAGCAACAACTTGCGCTCGGTATTGTAGGTGTAAATTTATTGTACGCCTGTAACTTTATGAGCGACCCGGAAGATATACTGATGTCGTTGCTCGATGGGCTTACACCACGAAGAATTGAGATCGATATGTTCCGCCTTTCAGGGCCAGACTTCAAGCATGTAGACAATCGCCTCATGGCATTGAAGATGGTGAAGAATGGTTTAACCAAGGCTGCTATGTTCGGGCCGGATGGTAACGTGATGCAACCATCGGACGAACTATATAAGAAGAATGTGCTGGTGCTTCGCGGCCGCTTCCGTCCACCGACCCATGTGAATGTGGACATGCTGCTTACTTCGCGCAGGCATTTCAAACAGGAGAAGGATGTTGATCGCTCCAAGATCGTGTTGCTTTCCGAGCTTACATTGAATGACCTGAGTCCGGATGGAAAGATCGATGAGAAAGATTTTCTCCATCGTGCAGATATACTCTGTTCGCTAGGGCAAAATGTATTGATATCAAACTACTTCGAATATTACCGCCTCGTAGATTACCTGTCGAAAATTACAAAAGGTAAAAAGATAGGAATCATCATGGGTATATATGCGTTGCAAAAAGTGTTTGATGAAAAGACATACGAAAACACACGCGGTGGAATATTGGAATGTTTTGCTTCGCTCTTCGGCTCGAACGTAAAACTATATATATACCCGGCATTGCAGAAAGATTCTACTGAGCTCTTTACATTGAAAGATTTCGAAGAAGATCTTCCGAATAATCTGAAAAGCCTGTTCCGTTACCTGATGGAGAACAACAAGCTCGAAGATGTAAACGATGCGGATACACGCAAACTTCATATAATATCCGACAATGTGTTGGCAATGATCCGGAAAGGAGAGAACGGCTGGGAAAAATTTGTTCCGCATAAAGTGGAAGAAGCCATAAAGGAATATGGTCTGTTCGATTATCCGTTAACCAGTAAAGATTCAGTAGAGCAAGTCTCGGTAACGGGTTAGTTACATGATTGGCTGAAGACAGAGTATACCAATGAAACTTCCGCTTGACGACCTGGGTAAATGTATACTGCGATTAGCCGGAGGAGGTATACTTTTGTTTCATGGAGTCTTCAAAGTATTTACCGACATAGAACATGTTAAAAGATTAGTAGAAACTGCCGGCCTTCCGGCAGTTCTTGCTTATGGCAGTATCATCGGAGAATTTATAGCACCCATATTTGTTATTATAGGTTACAAAACAAGACTGGCTGCACTCATCATGGTTATCAATATGCTGATGACGATTGTAGTAGCGCATCGTGATCTTGTTTTCGAGCGCAATGATTTTGGCGGGTGGATGATTGAAACCAACATGCTCTTCTTATCTATAGCGCTCACAATTGCTTTTCTGGGAGCAGGCAGATATAGTCTTTCGAAAGGGAAAGGCTTGTGGGACTAGTGTAAACATTTAAGCGACAAACGAAACTTTCAACAGGGTTATCAAGTACTATGTGTCTTGAAAGATCCCCTTATGAAAGAAGTTCTAACCGTTGTAGCGCGCGATGGCATTCATTTATCCGCTACCTGCTTTATTGCCAAGCACCCCCATGAAAGGGTAGTGCTCATCAACTCCGCCACAGGAGTAAAACAACAATTCTATAGCGACTTTGCCAAGTGGCTTGCGAACGAAGGATTTCATGTATATACCTTCGACTATCGTGGTATAGGAAATTCGCGTCCTGAAAATTTGAAAGATGTATTGTACGACATGCACGATTGGTCTGCCGATGTTGATGCCATGATCAGCTATATTTCGCACGAGCACCCACATGCGCGGTTGATCATTGCAGGGCATAGCATAGGAGGCCAGCTTATTGGTATGGCGAACCTTTCACATCAAGCCGATGCTTTTGTGATGATCGGTTCACAAACACCTTACTGGAAAAATTATCCGGGCTTCATCATGAAGTTGAAGCTTCTCTTGTTCTGGTATATTCTTATTCCGGTACTCACCCGGTTGTTCGGTTATTTCCCTACCTCACGATTCAATTTGTTCGAAGATCTTCCGGAAGAAGTTGCCAGACAATGGTCGCGCTGGGCACGCAACAGAAACTATATATTTGATGAATTACCGGCTGAGCAAAAATCATTTGAAGCGCTGAGACAACGCACACTCGTGATCAGCTTCGCGGATGATACCCTGGCACCACCTGCTGCTGTACAGGATTTGAATCGCTTCTATAAAAATCTGAAGAGAGAACACTGGCATCTGCATCCCGATGATGTGATGAAAAAATCCGTTGGTCATTTTGGTTTCTTTCGCAAACAGATGGAGGCAGTGCTTTGGCGTGAAACTGCTCAATGGCTATTGAAAGATTTCTCT
>NZ_DATCSD010000373.1:0-29324 GCF_036568665.1 Ohtaekwangia sp.
GGAATCATAAGCTATTGTAGACAAATACTGAAATCAAAAGTTCAGGAAACGCGTTTAAGAAGCAGCGGGTTCTCCGGAGCGATCGCCACCAACGAATTTAACCAGTATGGACAAATCATTTCTGCAAAAGCTATATCAGTCTCACCAGGCATGCCCAACGTGCCCGGCACCGGCAGATGTATCACATTTCTTTGTTGAATTATTAGGAGCGCTCTTTGCCGACTTCACACAACTCGCACACTTAACCGAAGCAGAATTTACCGGGCTGATGCACAAACTTCAGCGCGACCTGGAGAAACTCCTGCGTAACAACGGAGGAGCTACCGGAAACAACGCAGCGAAGCTGTCGACTGATTTTTTTGAAGCGTTGCCATCGATCTATGCGATGATTGAAGAAGATGTTACAGCGATGTATGAAGGCGACCCGGCAGCCAAAAGCAGGAGCGAAGTAGTGCGAACCTATCCGGGTTTTTATGCTATAGCGGCCTATCGTATGGCCCACCAGTTATTAAAGCAAGGTATACGGGAGATTCCGCGCATTATCACCGAACACGCACATAGTAAAACCGGTATAGATATACACCCCGGTGCAAGTATAGGAAGACATTTTTGTATCGACCATGGTACCGGTGTGGTGATTGGTGAAACAACCGTGATCGGTAATTATGTGAAAATATACCAGGGAGTTACGCTCGGTGCTTTGAGTGTAAATAAAGAAGATGCCTCGCGTAAGCGACACCCAACTCTGGAAGATAACGTGATCGTATATGCCGGGGCGACTATCTTAGGTGGTGACACTACCATTGGCCACGACAGCATAATAGGAGGCAACGTATGGCTTACACGCACAGTACCGCCATTCTCCAAAATATATTACCAGGCTCGCATGTTTAATGGCGACACCAACGAGACCGATCTGGTGGTTTTTAAGTCGCACGAGTAGGTTCCATGCGGTATAAATTGTGTCGTAGAGTATTGCTACATTCGGTGTTCGGAGTTCGTTAATCGATATTCCTTGTTCGATATTCAAATTCAGTTATTCTTTATAAGTTAATCGCTATTCGTTGTTAGCGATTCAAAAAATCGCTTTCCTGCTCGAATCCAGCAACTTGCGGCTACTGGTTATAAATATGTATCTTTGGTCGTGGTTTGACTTGCGCCTGCTTGTGAAAAGACTCTTCTTCCTGCTGCTGCTTTCTATGGCCGGTATTCTACAGGCCAGTGGCCAGGGCTTTACACGACAGACTTACCACGACTCCAAGAAAAAGAACATCAAAGAAATATATCAGGTAAAGGATACCATTCGCAACATCGCGCACGGTAAGTATATATCGTATTACCTCAACGGAAACATAGAATCCAAAGGTCAGTTTGAGAACAACGAGACAACCGGTATCTGGGAATTTTATTATGAAACCGGCAAGCTCAAGATGCGTGGTATACTTTTTAAAAGTGCCAACTATGGTATGTGGGAATACTACTACGAGAGCGGGCAGAAAAGTATGGAGGGCATTATCTATGGTAAAGAACGCCAGGGCGAATGGAAGTCATACTATGAAAACGGACAGATCAAAGAAGTAGGCGAGTATAAAGATGGTAAACGCACCGGTCTCTGGAAGAATTACTTTGAAGACGGAACCCTGAAAGGGGAGATCGACTATACGGATGACTTCGGAAGATATACCGAGTATTACCATTCCGGAAAAATATTCAGCGAAGGTCCACGAACCGGAGCCAAGAATACAGGACACTGGCGCTTTGTAGCAGAAGATGGAACACTGGAGAGCGAAGGAGATTACGAAGGTGGCAAGAAGAACGGAGAATGGGTAACGTATTTTCCATCCGGTAAAATTTCATCCAAGGGTAAGTATATAAATGATATACCGGTTGGTAAATGGGAATACTATTTTGAAGATGGCACGATACGCTCGGTGGGTGAGTTTGTAGAAGGAAAAAAGAATGGCTATTGGAAAACATTAAACACCAACGGCTCACTAAAAAGTGAAGTAACCTTTATACAAGGTGCCGGAGAATTCCGTGAGTACTATACCAGTGGCAAACTGAAAACAAAAGGTATGATGAAAGATGGTAAACGCCAGGGCACGTGGATGTTTTACTATGAAGACGGCAAGAAAGAAGGCGAATGCGAATATGTAAATGATAAGGGTACATATCGTGGATACTATCCCACTGGTGCATTGCAAACCAAAGGCTCTTACGATGGAGAATTAAAGACCGGCACGTGGGAGATCTATGAGACCGATGGAAGACTATCCGGCTATTACCGACCTTTTTATGACGACAAAAAACTTGGAAAAGAAATAGTACAGCTCGCTTCCAAAAGCAGCACACGCAAAGCAAAAGCACAGCAACGCGGATTTACGTATTTCCGCGAAAAGGGAAATGAATACCACGGTGTTATTATGAGTACCAATCCTATATGGATGGCCGTTGGGCGTTTACCTTTTGGAGTCGAATTTTACTTGCAGGAAAGATTAGGACATGAGTTTGAATTTATAGGTATACGCGATCCGTTCTTCCGGTCTGATCTGAATATAGCCCCGGGCAAACAATTTCAGCGCGGGTACAACATCAGCATCAAACAGAAATTTTATAATCCGTTAAAAGCGGGTATGTGGTACTTTGGTCACGAGATCAGGTTTACCAACCTCGGCCATTTTGTAAATCAACCTATCAATCAAAATCCTGACAATGTATTTACTTTCAATTCTGTAGAGCAGCGCATCGAGTGGGGGCCATTACTCGGCTATCGCATTATGCGCAAGAACAACATCGGTGGATTTACCATCGATACATTTGCTTCCTTTGGTATGGGCTATCGCAGCTTTGATGTAGACCCGGCTTTTTCCAGCTACTTCTCTGATCTCAATCAGTCCAAGTTCTCTACATCCTTCCATTTTGGTTTAAACTTTGGCAATGTATTCTCGTTCCGCTAGAACTCTTTTAGCTTAAGACTTAAAGCGGAAGCTTAAAGTCAATGAGCGTTACATATCATAGTCTCTTCTCATCAAAGCATAAACGTTGAACTATAAACTTTGAACATGGAACTATAAACATGAAACTTAAACCGTAACTTTGCGCCTATTGAAGGATAAAAACCTTCCGCTTATGAAAACAGTAGAGTTAGTTCTGTCTCCGAAAGAGGCATTTGATGAAGCACAGTTTGAAACACTGCTATACCAGAAGCTTGGTTTAAAAAAAGATGGCAGTGTATATGTGCAGCCAGTAAAGCGCTCGATCGATGCGCGATCGAAAAATGTAGTAGTCCGTGTGCAATGCGAGCTACTCGATCCATCGGAAAGAAAGTCATCTGATATTTATACTCCCCGGTATAAAGAAGTTCACAACAGCAGACGTGTTATTGTAATAGGCAGCGGCCCTGCCGGATTGTTCGCAGCCCTGCGCCTGATTGAGTTAGGTGTAAAACCTATTGTGCTGGAACGCGGCAGCGATGTGCAGGCGAGACGAAGAGACCTGGCGGCTATCAATAAAGATCACACCGTTAATCCTGATTCCAATTACTGTTTTGGCGAAGGAGGAGCTGGTACATATTCTGATGGTAAATTATATACCCGTTCCAAGAAACGTGGCGATATCAAGAGAATACTGGAGATTATGGTAGCGCATGGCGCTAAAGAAGATATAGTCTTTGATGCACATCCGCATATCGGTACGAATAAACTTCCGAAGCTGGTAGCTGAGTTACGGCAAAGTATATTAAATGCAGGAGGTGAAGTACATTTCGATACACGCGTAACAGATCTTCTGTTGAAAGAGAACAAAATTTGTGGTGTAGTATTACAGCAAGGCGATACAATCGAAGGTGAATCGGTTATACTGGCAACGGGCCACTCGGCACGGGATATATTTCATTTGTTGAACGACAAGAAGATTCTCATTGAAGCAAAACCCTTTGCGCTGGGCGTACGTGTAGAACATCCGCAGCAACTCATCGATCAGATACAGTATCATTGCAGTACCGATCGTGGCCCATATTTACCGGCATCATCGTATGCACTCGTTCACCAGGCAACCATTGATGGAAAAGACCGTGGTGTTTTTTCGTTCTGTATGTGCCCTGGTGGATTTATAGTGCCGGCTGCCACTGCACCTGGCGAGGTAGTTGTAAACGGTATGAGTCCATCGCGAAGAGATTCGAAGTTTGCCAACTCCGGTATAGTAGTAGCGGTAGATGAGCACGACTTTAAAGACTATATGAAATACGGTCCGTTGGCGGGCATGGTTTTTCAGTCGGCTATAGAACAGAAAGCCTGTGCTGTTGCCGGCAATACGCAACGTGCTCCAGCCCAACGGTTGGTTGATTTTACGGAGAAGAAGCTGTCGTCTTCGTTGCCCGAAACATCGTATCAACCCGGACTTACTTCGGTGGATATGCGCGAAGTGCTCCCGGCAAAAATTGCCCATGCATTACAGCAGGGCTTCAGGAACTTTGGTACTAAGATGAAGGGTTATATGACCAACGATGCCCAGATAGTAGGCGTGGAGAGTCGCACATCATCGCCAGTAAAGATTCCGAGAGATAAGGAAACACTGGCACATCCACAAATCGAAAATCTTTTTCCCTGCGGAGAAGGAGCAGGCTATGCCGGAGGAATTGTTTCGGCTGCCATGGACGGAGAACGTTGTGCAGAAGCGGCTGCTATAAAAATGGGTATATATTTAAAAACAGCTAACCTCTAAAATTCATTATGAGTAAGAAGACTGTTATTGTAGGCGCTACGAATAATCCGGCACGTTATGCATACCTCGCAGCATCCATGCTTACGGAATATAATCACGAGATTGTACCCATCGGAATAAAAACAGGAGAAGTAGCAGGTCGGGAGATTCAGGATATACGGAAGAAGCCGGCTATTGAAGGAGTTGACACGGTTACACTTTATATAGGCCCGCAGCATCAGCCCGAATGGTATGAGTATATTTTCAGTCTGAAGCCCAAGCGCATCATCTTTAATCCGGGCACAGAGAACGAAGAGTTCGAAAAGCTGGCAGAAGAAAAAGGTATAGAAGCAACTGAGGCCTGCACATTGGTATTGCTTCGCTCACGACAATTTTAAAAAGCATACGGCATAATTATTCTTGCTATATTCGTATAGTAACGAAAGCATCGTATGGTATCTGAAGAAATCACTGCACAACTAAAGAAGATGTATGTTAAGCCCGGCAAGAAAGTAGATCTTGCTGAATTTGCTACATCCTATAAAGGAGCCAACTTTACAAAAGAAGAAGCTCAACAGTTATTGAACGAAGGTCTTGAGCACCTGGCTGTGATGCAGGATAAATTGTATGCACACAACCGCTATAGTATATTAATTGTACTGCAGGCCATGGATGCTGCCGGTAAAGACAGCACGATCAAACATATACTTTCCGGATTGAATCCTACAGGCGTAAAAGTACACAGTTTCAAAACGCCCTCTTCACAGGAGCTGGATCACGACTATCTCTGGCGTCATGCACTGGCGTTGCCTGCACGCGGTGAGATTGCCATTCATAATCGCTCGCATTATGAGAATGTGCTGGTCACACGCGTTCATCCGGAATATATACTCAACGAGAACTTACCCGGTATACTGGCTACTTCCGATATAGATGAAGATTTCTGGCAACAGCGTTTCAAACAAATCAATCGTTTCGAGAAAAATCTCTTTCAGAACGGCACCATCATCCTGAAGTTCTTTTTACATGTGTCGAAAAAAGAACAGAAGAAAAGATTTCTGGAACGCATTGATAACCCCAGTAAGAATTGGAAATTTTCTTTTGCCGATATCAAGGAACGCGCGCACTGGGATGAATATCAAAAAGCATATGAACAGGCTTTACAGGAAACTGCACAAGATCACGCTCCGTGGTTTGTAATTCCTGCCGATGATAAATGGTATGCACGTTTGGCTATAGCTTCCGTTATCTATAATCAGTTTGAAACGCTCACGCTCGAGTATCCTACCGTTACACCCAAACAGAAAGAGGAACTCACGCAAGCTAAAGCAATTCTGATGGCAGAACTTGAAGAGGCTGCGAAGAGTAAAAGTTAATGAGATGCTTGCAACACTCCGGATACACGTATAGTGATATCACGCGTTTCAAGCTCTTTCGATTTTTTATGCAGGAATGATTGTGTTGCTGCGTTCCACGGATTGTTCATGAAAGATATAAACGAGAGGTTACTAAAATCAAAGATAGTCTCCGGTATATAGGTCATATAGTTTTCGGAGATATCCAGTTCTTCCAGTTGTTCAAGCTTTAGCAGAGAGAGTGGTACATCCTTTAGCAGGTTATTATTTACATGTATAATTCTAAGCTTGCTCAGTTTATCAATGTCATGGGGCAGTAATGCGAGTCGATTGTCATGCGCATATATTTCTTCCAGCGTATGCATGGCTGTGAGCTCCTTCGGGAAGACCAGTAATTTGTTATGCGCAATAAAAAGTATCTGCAGGTTAGACCAGTTACGGATACAACTATCAAGCGATTCGATTTGATTAAAGTATAGATCAATAATCTTCAGCGATTTGATGGCATATACTCCCGCGGGTACAGCTGTGAGTTGGTTGTTATAGAGGGAAAGGTATTCGAGTTTGCTGAGTGAACTGATAGTGGGCGTTACATCGGTAATGAGATTATGATTCAGACTCAATCGTATAAGATTTGGAAAATGTGTAATGGATGGTGGCACTTGCTCGATCTTGTTAAACTGTAAGGCAAGTTTCTCCAACGAAGAATGTACTTTGATCTTGTCATTCACCAGCGTAAGCTCATTGTGTTGAAGACTCAATTCGTTCAGCTTTCGGTTATGCACAGCACCATTGGGAAATGATGTGAGCACATTGTTGGAAAGATCGAGCATGGTAAGCTCTTTGAATTTACGATAGGAGCGTGGCAACGGATCAGGACGATCACCATGAATAACAAGCGTTGTAATGATTGTATTGCGGGAAAGCCTCAGTGGTCGCTTCGCGCGATTATTAAGAATCGTAATGCTTTTGAGTTTTGAGAGATGCGCGGTTTGTTTTTGAATTTTACGAAGTGAACAATTTACGATCTCAAGGCTCTCGAGGCTATCACAGAGAAGAACTTCATCCGGTAACTTTCGCAGTATACGATTGGCTATACTAAGTCGCTTTACTTGCCGCAGGTCTTTTATGGATTTCAGACTGTCGTATAGAGTATATTCTGCCGATGGTCTATAGATTGTTCTGAAACGTAAAACTCCTTCACGAAAGGCCTGATCGCGCGCATCCTTCAGTCTGTCCCACACAACAACATCCACAGGTTCATGATCCGATAATTCTCTCAGCGAAGCATCGATTTGCGCTAATCGTATCGAATCATTTTTGGAGCGATACACGGGAACTTCAGTCCTTCTGTTACCTGTTATACTAGGCTGTCCATTCGTATTTTGAAAGACACCGAGAAGTGAAACGATGATGGTTATGATAACGGGAACTTGAGCTCTCATGGAATCAAAACTAAATATTTAGTTATTGAACTCAAAGCGCTTATTTCAGGCTGATTTTCAAGCTAAAAAATACCTTGTTTTTTTTCTCGAAAAATGCGGTGTGGCAGGCAAAAAAACTTATTTTTGACGGTTTCAAAAATTGACAATGAGCGAAGAGAAAGCGAAAGTTCCAGCTGATTATTCAGCGAGTAATATTCAGGTTTTAGAAGGTTTGGAAGCAGTGCGAAAACGCCCTGCCATGTACATCGGCGATGTAGGCATAAAAGGACTTCACCACTTGGTATGGGAAGTAGTAGATAACTCGATAGATGAAGCATTAGCAGGTTATTGTGATACCATCACGGTAACTGTAAATGAAGATAACTCGATTACCGTTGAAGACAACGGTCGTGGTATTCCTACCGATATGCACGAGAAGGAAAAGCGTTCTGCGCTTGAAGTTGTGCTTACTGTATTGCATGCCGGAGGAAAGTTCGATAAGAATACCTATAAAGTATCCGGTGGTTTGCACGGTGTGGGTGTATCCTGCGTGAACGCGCTCTCAGAACATTTGCATGTAACGGTACAACGCGATGGAAAAATATTCGAACAGGAATATGAACGTGGCAATCCGCAATACCCGGTTCGTGTTATCGGTGAATCTACCAAGCGTGGTACTACTGTAAAATTCCTTCCAGATAAAACGATCTTTACTAACTGGGAGTATAACTACGAAACAATCGCATCGCGCGTACGCGAGCTCGCGTTTTTGAATCCGCGCATAACCATTCACCTGAAAGATCTTCGCGAGAAGGACGAGAAAGGTGAAGTAAAAGGCGAAACGTTTTACTCGGAAGGAGGCTTGCGCGAATTCGTTGATTACATTGATTCAACACGTGAGAGACTCATACCAGTTCCGATCTATATCGAGAATGACAAAGGTGAGATACCCATTCAGGTAGCACTAAGCTATAACACATCCTTCAGTGAAAACCTGGTGTCGTATGTGAATAACATCAATACACACGAAGGTGGTACACACGTGGCTGGTTTCCGCAGAGCGCTGACCAGAACATTGAAGAACTATGCTGATAAATCAGGTCTGCTCGAAAAAGTAAAGATCGATATCAGCGGTGATGACTTCCGTGAAGGATTGACTGCGGTTATCTCGGTAAAAGTAGCCGAGCCTCAGTTTGAAGGACAAACAAAAACCAAGCTTGGTAACTCGGATGCCATGGGTGCGGTGGATCAGGCTGTAGGTGAAGTATTGCAATATTATCTGGAAGAACATCCGCGTGAAGCCAAGCTGATCGTAAACAAAGTTATACTGGCGGCACAGGCTCGTCACGCAGCGCGTAAAGCACGCGAGATGGTGCAACGTAAAAATGTACTTTCAGGCACGGGTCTTCCTGGTAAACTGGCCGACTGTTCAAGCGCTGATCCATCAATATGCGAGCTATACCTGGTGGAGGGTGATTCAGCGGGTGGGTCTGCCAAGCAAGGCCGCGATCGTAATTTCCAGGCGATTCTTCCGTTGCGTGGTAAAATTCTAAATGTAGAGAAAGCACAAGAGCACAAGATATACGAGAACGAAGAGATCAAGAACATGATCACGGCGTTGGGTGTCAGCTTCGGTACACCGGAAGATGACAAGGCGCTGAACATGGTCAAACTTCGTTATCACAAAATCATTATCATGACCGATGCCGATGTGGATGGTAGCCATATTCGTACGCTGATACTCACGTTCTTTTTCCGCTATATGAAAGATCTGATCGAGAACGGTTATGTATATATAGCGCTTCCTCCGTTATACCTCGTTAAGAAAGGCAAGGAAGAGCGTTATTGCTGGACTGAAGAAGAGCGTGCAGCGATTGTAGCAGAGATCGGTGGTGGTAAAGAAGATTCTGTTAACGTGCAGCGTTACAAAGGTCTTGGTGAAATGAATCCTGAACAATTGTGGACGACAACGATGGATCCATCCAAGCGTTCACTGAAACAGGTGAGTATTGAATCGGCTGCAGAAGCAGATCACCTTTTCTCTATGCTCATGGGCGATGAAGTTGCACCGCGAAGAGACTTCATTGAGAAGAATGCCAAATATGCACGCATCGATATTTAATTTTATAATTGATAGTGACTTATCCGTGAAATGTTAACTGAATGACAGCAGGTAATCGTTAACGGATAAGATTAACTTTTTTACCTTGTTGACATGGACGAGTTACAGATTTCCACTGATAAGATAGCACAGCAGATTGATGAGAGTAATTATATCAGCCGCGACTTAAGCTGGCTGAAGTTTAATTACCGTGTATTGGAACAGGCAAAGCATACTGACAGAAGTATATTTGATCGTCTGAAATTTCTTTCCATTACAGCCTCTAACCTGGACGAGTTTTGTACGATTCGTCTCGGGAGTTTGTATAATTACCTTGACTATAACAAAGAACGCTTCGATTATAATGGTCTTCGTGAAGAACCCTTTCGTAAGCTGTTGTTAGCTGAAACGAAAAAGTTCTTCATCGATCAGAATGATTATTTTGTTAACAGCCTGAAGCCGATGTTCCCGGAGAATGGCTTTGTCATCTCGAAATATAGCGAGTTATCGGTCGAGAATACGCAGAAGGTAAATGAATACTTCAACAACATCATCTTCCCGATGTTGACCCCGATGGTGTTTGATAATTACCACGCGTTTCCAACGTTGATGAACAACAGGTTGTTGTTTGGTGTGGTAACCAAGAACGCGGCCGATGTACAGAATCAGCAACGTGTATCTTTTATACAGGTGCCGCAAAACCTTCCGCGGTTTTATGAACTGACGCAGGAAGAAAAGATCCTGTTTGTTCCCATCGAAGAAATCATTCGTAATAACATTCATAATCTCTTCCGCAACGTAGAGATCACGGGCACTAATCTTTTCCGGATAAACCGAAATGGTGATTTTACACTGGAAGAAAGTGAAGATATAGAATCAAACTTCCTGGAAGATCTGAAGCGTAAATTGAAAACGCGCAGAACAGGTCGCGTAGTGAGAATGGATGTAGAAGAAAATCCTGATCCGTGGATGATGCGCTTGCTAAAGATCCAGTGGGACTTGGATGAACACAATATTTTCTATGTGCCGAAAGAAAGTATGCTGGAGTTTAACGGACTCATGCAGATTATAGGGCATAAAGAATTTAAGAGCAAGCGCTTTCAGCCACCGGCTCCTATCAAGCCATTGAATTTCCCGGAGCAGGGAAGTCGCGATCTTTTTGAGGTGCTGAAAGAGCGTGATATACTTTTGCATCATCCCTATAATTCGATGGAGCCTGTATTGGAACTCCTGGAAAAAGCAGCGGACGATCCGTATGTGCTCTCGATCAAGATCACCATTTATCGCGTAGCGAAAGAATCACGTGTAACCTCTGCGTTGTTGCGTGCTGCCGAAAATGGAAAACACGTTTCTGTTTTGTTCGAAGTAAAGGCGCGATTTGATGAAGAGAATAACCTGCGCGAAGCACAGCGTCTTCAGAAAGCTGGCTGCTTTGTAATATACGGAGTGAGCAGCTTAAAGACGCACACCAAGCTGTTGCTGATCGTGCGCAAGGAAGAGGATGATAAAGTATACCGCTATGTACATCTTTCGAGTGGTAATTATAATGAGAGTACTTCCCGTTTATACGTAGATATAGGTCTGCTTACCACGAAAGAAGTCTACGCCAATGATGTTTCAGAATTTTTCAATGTAATAACCGGGCATTCGCAGCCCTCCACATACCGGAACCTCATCACATCACCGCGTGATATGCGGATACAGCTTTGCAATCTTGTAAAGCGTGAAGCCGAGAATGCGCGTAACGGTATACCGGCAGGTATTGTGATCAAGCTGAACTCCTTCCAGGATAAAGAACTTATTGATGAACTATATCTTGCTTCGCAGGCTGGTGTAACGATCAAGCTGATTGTACGGGGCATGTGCTGCTTGCGTCCCGGAAGAAAAGGCTTGAGTGAAAATATAGAAGTGATTTCTATCGTAGGGGAATTTTTAGAGCACTCACGGATCTATTACTTCCATAACGCGGGCGATCCGAAGGTATATATTGGAAGTGCCGATGCGATGGTGCGCAGTTTTGATCGCAGAATAGAATCGCTTTTCCTTTTGGACGATGAGTTTCTGAAGAAGCAGGCGATCAATAACCTTCGCTATAATCTAAAAGATAACGTCAATTCGTACATTATGAAAGAAGATGGCTCGTACGTAAATAAAGAGTTGAATGGTGAGGCTCCTTTTAATATACATAAAGAGTTTTCTCAGGTTACCCGCGAAGTTGTCATGGGTGCGAAGCTCTTCTGAAAAAGAGACTATATTTAGAAACGATATCAGAAATAAAAAATCCCCGGAGCCATTAGCCCCGGGGATTTTTATTTAATGACGGTCGAATATTTACCGATAGTTATAGTATTGCGGGCATTCAGGATTTTTGTGAATACCTCTGAAGATCGACCGGAAGTTCAACATAAACTCGTGCGTGCCGTTCGAGAAGTTATTCAGATCAGAGCGAGTCCAGTCATACGAATATCCGAAGTGTAATTTTTCTGTGAGCTTCAGATCGATGAAGGTAATAAAGGCATCGCCCAAACGATACGAGCCTCCTATACTGAAAACATCATAGAATATAAAAGCTGTATTGAAGTCGAAGCTCAAGGGTTGTCCTTCCTGCGTACGAACCAGGAACGAAGGATTGATCTTTACTTTATCCATTCTATCAAGTGGAAGTACTATACCACCACGAAGGAAATAATAACGTGCTTCTTTAATTCCTCCTAGCAGACTTTCAACCGAACTGGCTACTTCGTTGTTGAGTATAAAAGGTATAGAGAATCCGAGGAAGAAATTCTTCTTGCTATAAAATATACCAGCGCCAAAATTAGGTTTCACTTGCTTGGAGATACTATAGAAGGAAGCATCGGTAGGATTCTGAAGATCAAGTTTGCTATAGTCGGCACCCAGCAGATTTATACCGGCCTGCAACCCCAGGGCCAGGGTCGAGTTGGGGAAATGGATCTTGTAAGCATAGTTACCATAGATGTGGTTGTTGCTATAGCTACCGATCTCATCGTGATCAAACATGATTCCGATTCCGACCTTGTTCTTGGCAAAAGCAGAGTGTGCACTAAAGTTAAATGTTCTGGGGGCTCCCGGAAAATTAACCCACTGATTGCGATACATAGCTGTTGCACTGAACTTTACATGTGCACCGGCATAAGCCGGGTTTATTACCAGTTCATTAAAATAATACTGGGTAAAGACCGGGTATTGTTGTGCGTAGCTCGCTACAACAATACTCAGCAACAGCACTGCAGTTGAAAAAATGCGCTTAGGCGTAGGGGTCATTGTGCTAAATTAATTAACTATTTCCAGATAACCAGCTAAAGGCTTCGAGCCGTTACGCTTATCAATGATATAGAAGTACGTACCGTCAGGAAGATTTGTACCCATCATGCTTATACCCTTGTTTGATTTACCATCAAAGAAGATATCAATGTTGTTATAGCCTTCATGCTCGTATACCAGCGTACCGGCACGGTTATATATCTTCACAATATTATCCGGGAAGTCTGCGATACAGTTGATGTAGAAGATATCATTCTTGCCATCACCATTACGCGATACACCATTGTAAGGATGGATGTCGTTGATTACATCGATCTCCTTGCTATCCCGGCAACCCAGTTGTGTAATCACTGTTACCTTATAGTGACCGGCAGGTATACCGTTGAGTATAGGGTCACCGATAATGGTTCCGTTGTCGGATTCCCAAATGATCTCATCAATATCAACGCTATTGGTAAGTGTCAATATGATCTGGCCATCTTCACCTTCACAGCTTGCCGGCAGAGCCGCTATATCAAATTGTGGCAGTGTAGGATCGAAAATGATTTCTTCACTTACAGGATCTGAAACGCAACCTGTAATGATGCTGGTTGCACGAACAGTATATATACCTATCGCGAGACTATCGTAGAGTGAACCCACAAAATCAGGCGAAGCTTTTACGGTTTGACCTATATACCATTCGAATATATAGTCGGTCGTATTGCCATTTACGGATGCCTGTAATGCTCCATTGTCTTCCACGCAACTTGTTACTTGTGAAATAACTTCGATTGTAGGCTGATCGATACCTGCAGGAACAAATTGAATAGTAACCTGCGTGGTGTCAGAACATCCCGTTACAATGTCACTGGCTATCACTGTATAGGTGCTGTCTCTCAGATCACCAACCTGTGAACCGGTAGCAAACGGAGGAGGCGTGATTGTCTTTCCATACCAGTCGAACGAGTAGTCGATGATATTTCCACCAACCGATGCTGAAGCTACGCCATCCGCTTTGACGATATCACAATTCGTACGGGGACTGGTTGGTTCCGCAGTAACAACAGGATATATACGTAAGTCTTCAACTTCTACAGTATCCGATAAAGTACAATCAGCATCCAGTTTGTCTGTCACCACTACCAGATACTTATTCTGGGTAAGGTTCTCAACCAATTTACCAGTATAGTCTGGCGTTGCTTTAACGGTTGTTCCTATATACCATTCATAATCATAATCATTAGGAGTTGATGAGGTAATGATCGCATAGGTTGTACCATCGGGAGCTGAACAGAACGTGAGCGGACTGGCAGATGCAGTCATCGTAATTACCGCTGTATCTTGCGACAGTTGGTAGGTATCCCACACTTTACAATGAGATGCGTTGTTCTCTACTTGTACCGTGAAGAAGCCAGGGTTGATCGTCTGTGCTATATTACCTGGGTTTCCATTGCTGTCCTGACCGGTAACATTGGCGGCCGGTAGGGGAGTCGTTGTAGTCGATCCTAAGAACCAGCTATAGGTATAGGAAGTACCCGGCAATCCGCTGGCCTCTACCTCCAGTTCTCCCAATATATTGGTTGGCTTCAAACATTTAGAAGGCACAACAAAATTCAGCAGAGCTGCCGTGATCGAGTTCAGCGTTTCATCTTCAATAGTAAAACTTGCTGTTACATCGCAATGACTGGTATTGTCAGTAGCCGTGACATAGAAATCTCCAGCGGGCAGATTGCCGATATCGCCGATAATAGCATCGTTATCGGCTATGGCTGTATTGTCAACCTTTCTCCAGTCAAATGTATATCCGGCAAAAGGAGATGCTACAGGAGAGCCATCCACTACAATTTGTTGGAATGCGGCAGTACCCTGTGTCAGCGCTGTTATACCATCCGGGCCGCATTGCGTCAGGTTGGTAAACGTCATATCACCGTTTGCAATATTTACGGTAACAACCATTGGATCGTCCAATACGCTAAAGACATTGGTCGTAAAGCACCCTGCATTTACACCACCATTGTCGGTTACGGTAACAGTGTAGTCGCCCGGTTTAAGATCCGTAAGATCTTTTGTTATTGCAGAGAACGATGCATCCGTTGAAGAAGTCCACTGATAATCGTAATCAGCAGCATTGCTTCCAGAGCCGAGGGCGAGTGTAATAGAACCGCTTCCCATATTACCCGGTACAGATGTTTTACAAAACTTGTTCTCTGTAATAGCTGCTGCTGTTGTATTGGCATCAATAACAGGATCGGTAACAGTTTGCTTAATAGCAAAAGTAGCTGAAGCACGACATCCTTGAAGCGATCCTGTAGTAGCCCCGGCTGTCGCCACCATAGTATAATACTTGGTAACAGTGTTGAAGGGACCGTTGGAATCGAACAGATAGTTACCGGCATTCGGACTTGGATTCACTGATGTTACGGCTATACCTGTACCCGGAGCGGACTCAGGGTCAACACTTCCTTCAAAGTACTCAACGATATAGTCAGCATCCGTAAAGCCCACCGTAGGTTTCAGTTCTGCAGTAATGCTTCCTCCGTTATCAGGCACGCACGTAGTGATGTCGGTTTGTGAGAATGGCGAAAGTATATGACCATTCAGGAATGGCAAGTATATCGGGAATTCCTTTTTACATCCTGTGTCGCGATTAGTGATCTCGACTACATACTGTCCATACTTCAATAACGATACTTTAGAAGTAGAAGAAGTGCTTACTACATTGGCTGTTATCTCTACGCTGGTTGCAGTAACTGTAAAGCCTCTATACCAGTGGAAATCATACCCAAGTACGCTAGCTGTAGCAACATCCACTTCAATGGCACCATCGGCTGAATTACAATCATTCGGTGCTGATAGTGTAGGAGAATTGATGGCAATGTTCGGAATGTTGTTCAACACTTGCGCCTGAACAGCCGGTGTAACGCAACCATATTTTTTATGCTTCGCTCTTACGGTATAGGTACCAGGAGCTACGCCTGTTAATATACTTGATTGACTGGATGCAATAAGCTTGGATGCAATGACAGAAGTACCCTCATACCATTCGAATGTATAATCGCTTGGAGTATCAGGACTAACAGACTGGACTTCAATCTGACTGTTGTTCGGTGAACAGGTAGACTGACCTGTGGCAACTACACTCACAATGGTTGATGGCACAGGACCGGTAAGAGTAATTTGTGCTGTAGAAGAACATCCACTCGTCTTACCCGTAACTTTTACAGTATAAGTTCCCGATGGCTGACCCGTGATAGAGGGATTTGTTGCACCAACAATTGGTGTCACTGTATTCGGCCCTTTATACCATTGGTATGTATAGTCTGACGCAGTACCTTGTACATTCACAGTAGCCGCTCCTATATTACCTGTACACGATAACTGATCGGAATCTTTAGTAATGCCTGTTATAACCGGAGGCTTGGTTTGCTTCACCGTTACAGTTACTGTATCCGAATTACATTTTGAAGCGTTGTTGGAGGCAAATACGGTATAACTTCCCGCTCCAAGATTTGTATAAGATGAACCGGTAAAGCTGGCAGTAGGCAATACATTCTTCCCATTGAACCATGAGAAGGTATAGCCACTCACTGTACCACCTACTGTAGCGGTAGCACTGCCTGAATTAGTTGCTGAACAGGTTATGTCTACGTGTGTTGTATCGATCGTATAGGGGAGTGGTCCGGTTATACTTTCCGAATCATTTCCACCGCAGCCCGTTGCTTTATCTACTACAAGAACTGAATAGGTGCCCGGTTTCAAACTGGTTAATGTATGGCTCAGACCGAGTGTATCTCCTACAAGAATGTCTGGTCCGGCAAACCATACATAGTTGAACTTTCCAACAGGTTCTCCCACTCCGTCACCATCCGTATCATTTACAATTGCCTGAAGAACACCATTTGGATTTTTACAGTTATCAGAGTTCTGCACATCGATCACTTTTACATCAATGGTTCGTGATGTTTCGCCAACGTTGATCGATACGGTATCGGAACTACAGTTAGCTGTTTTATGCACCGCATAAACGGTATAGGTTCCGGCTGGCAAACCTGTATAGGTAAACCCTACGTGATCGGCTGATGCTATAGGTTTAGCTACGGTTCCTTTCGACCAATAGAATTTAAAGTTTACGGAATCTTTCAAGCCACTGCTTAACGTTACGTATGCTTTCACCGCTCCATTGTCAGGGGATGGAGGTATACCCGGAGCAGCACTTGCACACTTGAGATTATCACGAATCAACTGGACATTCAGCGTTACCGGAAGAGGATTTATATCCGCTTTCAATATGTTATCACCGTAATCACACTCTTTGATTGCCGTCTTTGGATTCGGAATGGTGATAGGTGATGGTATAGTAGTTCCATTGTCGTTTAAGACTATATATAGTGTAAAGGATGATCCAGGACCAGTAATCGTTACGTTAGTACGTGTAATGGTATCACCTGGATTCATACTGCTAAGCGGTACGATGGTCGTACCCAACAGTTTCGCTCCGGCCGCCATGGGGTTACCGTTGTAAAAAGAAACCGGAAGATTTCCGCTTACACCTATATCTCCTTTGTTTCTGAATTTGAATGATACTGTAAAGTTTTTATCAGGACACGTGGGAGGATTTACCTGCACATCCATTCCCGATCCGAAAGGTGTAACGGCCAGGTTAGGCGCAGGGAATGACGGACATCCGTATGAGTCGAGGAAAGGTGCCTGGTTCAGGAAGTTATTAAGAGGACGACTCGTCTTGTCAGAAAAGCAGTCTGCATTTTCTGCATAGATCAGATGGTGACCTTGTATTTTCTTCGGAATAGTAAGATCGTCATTTACGTTTACTACAAAGTAGCCGTGCTGGTTCCAGAGTTTACGGGCGGGTACCCAGGGAACATTGGCAGATTCATATACCCGCACTTCAGCATCATCCCACAAGTCATGATTTTTTCCGAGAACAGATTCATTCACTGCGCAGGTAACACAGATCTCTGTTGAACCATCTCCGTTCATATCCACAACGATAGGATATTCATTGGACGTACGCGAAGCGCATCGTACCGGTGTACTGCGTGTTACAGTCACTGTTCCACTATTATTGGTCGTAGTGTAGATATAGATATAGTCTTCGTCACGATATACAATTTCTGATTTACCATCTGCGTTAAAGTCGAACATGGTACAACCGGTATATCCGGATGTTTCTTCTGTTACACCGCGTCTCCAAAGTGTATCGAGCGCGCTGCCGGTTTCTTTTAGTGCATACAGGAATTTACCGGAAACATATACCGCGTTCATCTTTCCATCGCCATCTATATCGGCAAGATTTATACGCCCGGCACCATTTTGCCATCCATTCGTATAGCGCGAGTCGCCCGTAATAGAGTAATCGGTATAGGTCTTTAACTGGTCGTTCTGCACATCCCAGAAAAATATGGTGGTTGTCTGGTTGTTGTTGGAGGCATCATCATTCAGTGATCCTACTGCGACCACATCCAGGTATCCATCGAGGTTAAAGTCGGCAACACTGGTTCCGCTACCCGATGTTCTTCCTTTGCGGGTAAAATATTCCGTGCGTTGTTTACTCAGCGTGAGTGTAGAACCATTAACCGGAGGGATTGCCGGAGGCGGTGCAGGTCTGTTGATATTTACTTCGTAAATTCTACAGCCGGCAACCAGTTCCATGGTAGAGCTGGCCGGTAATATATCTACTGCTATAGGGGCATTGCTGTTCTTCGGCAGACTGCCACCGAAGATGTTTTCTCCCATGAGCGTTCCGGAGTGGGCGTCATATATCTGCGTGCGTGTATAGAGTTCAACAGCACCATCGCCATCAAAATCTGCCAAGCCCATTGTACCGGGATAAAAAGAGAAGTTTATCGGATTTGTCCAGACCTTGGTTCCGTTACAATTATAGGCGATGATCTTATAGTTTACGCCATCACTTTCTGCGCTTAGTATAAATATCTCGGCACAGCCATCTTTGTTAATATCGGCCATGGCTATATCTTCAAAGGTAGGAGGCAAGCCATCAGCCAGCGTATTGATTTGCTTATCCAGTAACAGTGTAGCTCCGGCAAGAGGTGCCTGCAGTATGTTGATTACACCTTCGGTGGGAGAGTTGTTGCCGTTTCTGTAGGTTGTTACAATTTCGGGTATACCGTCATCATCAACGTCCCCGGCAATCAGTCGGTTAATGTGGTTAGTTCTTTTCGGCTCCGATTTGAATTTGATCTTCATCTCAAACGGAGGGAAGCTGTCGGGTTTAACATTACAGGTTACATCCTTGCCAATAAAGAAACCGCTACAAGCAGCATCGATGGTACATTCCTTGTCGTAACAGTCAATGAAACGATCTCCATCATCATCAATACCGTTGTCACAGATCTCGCATACTTTGCCTGGGCAATCACCATCGCGGCAGTCTACAAGCCCATCGCCATCATCATCGAGGTTGTTGTTACAATTGGATTCTTGTGCAAATGAATTTACGGCTATCAGGCTCAGGAATAAGATGATTAGTAAAATCCACCTTTTCATAGGGTAAAAAATTAAGTACAAATCTACAGCACACAAGTCGCATCTACATCGTTCAGCAATCATATTCTTGGGCTTTTCCTATAGTATAGGAAGTCATAACAAGAATGTGAAAAGACTACTCTAACAGGTATGAACTTATGAAAACTCTGATGCTATATTAAGATCAATAAGCCGCTTGTAACCGAAAGATGTAAGGTTTATACCCCGATTGTTTGCGGAAACAGGGGTGTTATCGCCAGCCTGTCGGAATCTGCCGACAGACTGCATGACTATATCAGCGTATCAGTGTGATACTTCCTGCCCGTGGTACACCTTCTTCTCCTTCACAACGGATGATATAGTAGTATACACCGTCTGGAAGTTTTTTACCATTGAAGGTTCCATCCCAATTATTCTGATATGGCTTGGCATCGAACACCTTTACACCTTTATCATCATAGATCACAATGCCGCATTGTGGATAACTTTGAATATTTTCGACAACCCATAATTCGTTTGGCCCGTCATTGTTGGGAGATATAAAATTACCGGGCTTCAATTTGTTAACGATCGCCTCTCCGGCAACTTTTACGATTACAGTTCCGGAGCTTTCGCAGCCGTTGCTGTCTGATCCCTTTACAGTATAGCTGGTGGTAACTAACGGTGTAGCTATAGGGTTGGCAATGGCAGCGTCTGAGAGAGTCTCTGCAGGCTCCCAGGTATAATTGTCCAGACCGGATGCTGATAGTTGAGAAGATTCTCCTTCGTTGATCTGATCAGGCGTAGCCGTGGCAATGACCAGCGTAGCAGGCAACGTCTGCACTACACGGCTGGCAGTAAGTACGCATCCGTTGGTAGCGGTTACATCAACGGTATAGGTACCCGCAGCGGCCACTTCAATGGAAGAAGATGTTGCCCCTGTACTCCAGCTATATCCTGTAAAGGTACCGAGTACTTCCAGCAAGAGCTGATCTCCTTCACAGAATATATACTTGTTATCCGGATTGGTAATAGCTACTGAAGGTGCAGCGGTTATTGTTATCGGAACGGTTACTGAATTTGCACAGGCGTTGTCTTTATACGATACCGTTAGCTTTACATTATAGCCCTGCGCAATAGTAAATATATGTTCGGGCGATGCATCGGTAGAAGTTTTACTATCGCCAAAGTCCCAGCTATAGAATGCAGTAACTGTTCCATCAGAGGCAGATGTGTTTGTAAACTTTACCTTTTGTCCGGCACACGCCGTTGCTGGCGAAGTGAAAGCAGCAGTTATAGCCTGCGCTACACTGACCGCTACAGGATCAGTCTCCAGGCTAACACTACAACCGGGGTTTGATGCCTTTACAGTATAGTTACCGCTCGATGAAGTTACCGATGTAACAGTATAGGTTGGGCCTGTAGAAATGGCCGTACCATCCTTAAACCATTGATAAGTATAGGCAGCATCGTTCGGCACCACGCTTAGGCTTTTGCCGGGATCTCCCTGACAAAGCACTACAGCAGCAGCCGGACTGATAGAAAAAGTTGGAACATTTATACCCTGCACCAGTGTCGACTCTCTTCGGGCAAAGCAACTTCCTACAATGACATCCACATAATAATATCCGGCATTATCAAGACTAAAATTGCTGATGGCAGGAGGCGTAGCGCCCGTAGCGGTATAGTTGTTTGGCCCCGTCCATTTATAGGTGGCTCCTATATCATTGCCTATACTTAACTGCAAATTACTACCGAGACAAACCGGGCCGTTGTTGGTCGGATTAACAAGCGCAGCAGAGCCTGCCGATACCGTTATATCTATGCCATCAGATTCTTCACCACAGCTTCCTGCAGCAGAACAGGTAGCACCCTCGGCAAGCACTCGGACGGTATAAGTACCTGTTCCAAGTGCTGCAGTAACCGTAAATGAACTTTGGTTAAGTCCGCAGGAGACCACCGATCCATTCTTTCTCCACTCATAATACGCTCCATTACTTACGGTTGCTTTCAATGTAAAAGGCAATGCGGCCGTACAAAGTGCGAGTGGTGTTTCTTTAGGAGTGATCCGCGGAAATACACAAGAGGTGTTTCGGAACACCGATACTTTTGATGCCAGTATACTGGCGTTATCAATACTGGTAAAAGAAATGTCGGGCTTGCCATCACCGTCCAGGTCACCAATGCGAACGTGTCGGGTAACATAGGTAGTATTCACCGTTTGTTTGACGAACGACAGATTGCCTGGTGTACTCTCGTTATTAAGAATAGTGAGCTTTGTTTGTGTTACCGATGCAGTAACTATATCGGTGTTGCCATCACCATCCAGATCGCCAAAGTCGAGGCCCCAAGGGTTGGCTTCTGTCGTTATTACTTTTGGAGAGCTAAAGCTTATCGAAGAACCTGATCCCTGGTTGAGGAATACGGATACAGACGACCCTAAAAGTTGGGTGACTGCTATATCTGCTTTGCCATCATTATCGAGATCGCCCACTCGAATTCTTTTTACGGTGTTACCAATTGGGAGCGTTGTAATTGTGCCAATGGCAACTGTACCAACAGTACTTTTGTTTTCGATAATGAAAACATTACTGGTGGCTGTCTGGAACTGGCTGGTAACAATTTCCGGAAAGGAGTCGCCATTAAAATCCTCAACAGCTATACCATCGGTACTGGCTGCTGTGGGAATTGTTATATTCAGTGGCGTTGGATCAAAGGCTATAGTTGATACAGTACTTTGATTGATCAGTACAGATATAGTATTACTCCCCTGATCGGTTACCAGCACTTCAGGTTTACCGTCCCGATCGAGGTCAGCAATGTCAACCTTGGTATTTTTCCTTCCGGTCAGTTTAATGGAGGTTGTATTGAAATTTATATTACCGGCACCACTGCTGGTGTTTTGTAAAATGAAAACGCGATCACTTAATGCTGTTGTACCTTCGGTAACGACCAGATCTTGTTTACCATCGCCATTCAGATCTCCACAGCGAACATGCAATGAAAATGTACCGAGTGCCCAGGGTACTTTTGTAAAACTGATGGCACCTCCCAGCGTACTGGTATTACGAAGAATGGTTATGTTGTTGTTTCCGTTATTGGCGGTAGCTATATCTGCTTTGCCATCATTATCAAAATCACAAAGGCAATGATCATACAGACCTTTCTCTGCATCAAAATCCGACTGTGCACTGAGGTTTGCTGTATTGAACGGATGCTTTCCGCTGAAGCTTAGCAAGAACGGATCAGCACTATATCCGGTGAGTCCGGTAGTAGTATTGGTTACCGCTATATTTCGATAGGTTGTACCGGCAGGTACCTGTACTTCAAGAAGTTGATCCGTAACGGAGACGATAGACGCTTTCACAGCTCCGAAATATACTGCCAGGTCAGCCGCGTTCGTGCCGAAATTACTGCCGGTAAGCGTGAGTTGTTCAGACATACTTCCTGAGGTCTGGTGGACTGACCGTATATCCGGACGTTGCCCGAATGACAGGTTGAATGCCATCAGCAGAACCAGAGTACCAACGGATTTAGCAGCAAGTTTTAACAGTACTTTCATGATGCTATAAATGCAGTCGGGAGTTGAAAACGTAACCATAATCATGTCTACTACTTCTGGGTCGTTACAACTAACAGACGTGCTGTCTTCAGTTTTGTATAAGCTTTCAGGTTGCGAATCTCTTCATGCGCTTCCGAAGCCTTCGCGGTTTCGAGCACATGCACGTAATACTTTTTATCCTGCGGGTTGTAGAATATATCAGCGTTAAATTTATCACCCACCAGTTTTCGTTTGGCCGCATCTGCCTTGTTAAAGTCAGGGAATACATTGATTACCACAAAGTAACGTTTCTTGTTCTCATCGGTCTTGTTAATGTTATCCGGATCTTCCGTTCCTTCCTGGAAGCGGGCAGTATGTTTCTCGTTCGGAGAACGCGTAAGCGTAGAGCGCAGTACAGGAGCAGCCCGCTTGAATTTTTTGGCGCTGCCCAATCTAACACCTAATATAACTTCATGGGTGCCTTGTGAGAAACCACTTTCGGGTTGTCCGCCAGGCTCGTATGAATAACCGAGTATAAAACGGTTTACTTTTAAGCCCAGGTTTGCCGTGTAGCCATAGGGTAGTCTGTAGGATGCACCCAGCCAAAAATTTTCAGAAAGATTAAGCTTGCCTAAAAGCTCAAACTGACTCGTGCCGAACTTGGAGTATTTGTAATTGAAGTAGAACTCCAGCGGAGCGATAGTCTCTTTCGATTTTACTTTTCGTTTTACGCCACCTTTGGTTTTACTTACAATCTTGCTTTCCACTCTGCGCTTATAGTAAATAGTAACAAACACATTGTCGGTTGGCGATACTGTTGTAACATTAAAGCTCGCATCGCTATTGAACTTCGAAGGAAAAAGCTGTGGCAGCGAGAAGCCTATATTTATACCCGAACCCGAGCGATAAAGCATACCAAAGCTCGATACAGGCTGCATGTTGTTGGCAGCGTATGTAGCAATAGCCGGGTCGTTGGGATCAGTTATTTTATTAACATCGATCGTGTTACTAATAGCACCTCCTGATAGTCCAAACATCAGCCAGTTTTTCTGGCCAACGGGCATGGCATACGCATAAGAAAGAGAAAAGTCGGTTGTATTAAGAAGCCCGCGTTTGTATGATGAAATTTTTCCACCAACGCCTGCGCGACTTTCATTGATCATGGTATTGAATGTGAGTGTGGAAAGTTGTGGAGCTCCTTCAATTCCCATCCACTGCTGACGGTGCAACGCGTAAATATAGGTATAGTCTGTTAGTGCTTCAGCAGGATTATATAGGTATGGATTAACGAAGAAGTTATTATAAACGGGATAGTTCTGTGCAGATACACTATATCCACACAGTATGCATAGAAGGCTGATAAGTAAGTTAAAAAAATATCGCATCCGCGTCCATTAATATGGGCTATTGCTTAAAAGTCACTCTTGAGGTTTAAAGGCAAATGCATACTTATACCTCTTGTGAACCAACGTAAGAGTGAATTGTATCAGTTTAAAAAGTCAGTTTACAGTAAAACTCACGAATATACAGTGTTTTTTTGTTTTAATGGAATGCTTCATCGCTTAACTTGAGTGAAAACCTGTATTTTTGAGGCATTTAAAGAATTGACCCTAAACAAAAATTTAGTGAAAGCACGCATTACCAGTGTTCTTATTCTTATTTTTTTAACTTATTGTTCATATTCGCAGGTGTTGGTAGGCCCTGTTGCAGGTGTTAATTACTCTTGGACTTCCTTCGGTGATAAGGATTTGAAAAGTAAATATCATGTTACACCTGTTTTTGGATATCATGTTGGCGGCCACCTTGCCTTCAAAGTGCGCAAGAGATTTTTTTTGCACTCGTCTCTCATCTATTCTACAAAAGGTAAAAACATGACTGGTGACGAAGGTGGGCTTGTTCTAAAGCTGAAGTACAAATACATTGAACTCCCTTTAGTATATACCGCCTATTTTAAAGGCACTATTGGTACAAAACAATTCAAATATTCATTGGGTATAGGTCCAAACGTAAGCTATTGGCTTGGTGGCAAAGGCACCTTTGAGAATAATGATACAGAAGAATTTCATAATGGAAACTCTTCTGTTATACCGGTAAAAATCAAGTTTGGAAAAGATCCAGCTGATGCCCAGGAAAATGAAATGGTTGTGCAACGCCCGAATCGTGTTCAGCTTGGATTGAATTTTACAGCCGGATTTTTATTCGAGCCCGCCCGCTATCGCGAGATGATCGTTACACTTCGTTATGAATTAGGACATACATACCTGAGCAGTCAGAGTAATGGCGTGTTCAGTCCTACATTTCCTTCGTATAGCGAAACACAAAAAATTCGTAACCAGGGATTTCGTGTTTCGATTGCTTACCTGATCGATCTGAAAGTCGAAGAGCGCAAGCGTGGTAAGAGTACGATCGACCGCAGAAAACCACGCTGATTTTTTGTTGATCTATAGCTTTACAGATCAAGCTTTTGCTGCAATATACTTTGCTCGTACAGGTGCAGCATGATACCATCTTTCAATCCTACTTCGGGCACCAGTATAGATGCTGCGTGTGCCCACTCCATTACCTTCAGGTATATCTGGCTGGCCGGTATAATTACATCGGCACGGTCGGGGTTCATTTGTAGTTTGTAGATACGCTCTTCAATGGTATAGCTTTCTACCATATCGCGAATCTGTTTTACTTTTTTTACCGACATGGTGCTGCCGGGTTTTAACTTGGCGAGCTCAAATATTTTACTGATGTTACCGCCTGTACCAACCGCGGTAACTTTACCATATTCCTTTTTTACATACTCCTTGATCCAGCGCTCCATGTCTTCCCACATCACCGGAGAATCAATCTGTTCCAGTACGCGCACTGATCCTATCTTGAACGAACGTGTCTTTATTTTTTTTCCACCGGCATAGAGATTCAACTCGGTGCTACCGCCACCCACATCAATGTGCAGATACGTTTGGTCAGCGAGGTATGAACTGATCGCGCGGTTGATCAACTCCGCTTCGCGATTGCCATCGATAATGTTGATCGTAATTCCTAATTCTTCTTTTACTGCGTTGGCTAATTCAGTTCCGTTATCAGACTCGCGCATAGCTGAAGTTGCACAGAACATATAGTCATCCACCTCATATAGTTCCAGCAATAATTTATAGGCCTTCATCAGCTTCTTGAATTTGGCCATGCTCTTTTCGCTGATACGATTGGTGGTAAAAACATCATGTCCCAGGCGCAAAGGGAAACGAACGTATTCCAACTTTTTGAATACAGGGTGTGTCTTATTATTGGTCAACACGGTAGAGACCTGGAAGCGTATAGCGTTAGAACCGATGTCGATAGCAGCTAATTTCATTGCGTAATTCGAATAGATGTTTTGGTGATTACAGGCAGCGGGTCCGTTGAGAGGAGAAAGAGATCATTGAAACCGGAAGGGTAGTGGTTCATGGCGGAGGTACAATTTGGTGATGCAAAGATCATCAAATGATTTGTTTCGAAAGCAATTCGCAAAGTTAAATTTCAATAAACGTTTGTGATATGAAAAAACACTACACTTTCAGCGTTGCACTCTTCCTGCTAATGTCATTGATACTGGGAGGGTGTTGGCTTGACTACGATGATAATTATACCTATACCGGATATCGCCCGGTATATGGGAGTCAGGATCGACAGGAGATCCGGATGACCAGTGCACGAACTATAGAAAGCCCCGGAAAGATTTATGTATACGGAAATTTCCTGTTGGTAAACGAAGCCCAGGAAGGTATACATGTATTCGATAACAGCAATCCGGAGTCGCCCCGGGCAATCGGGTTTATACAGATGTTGGGAAATACCGATATGGCTATCCGCAATGATGTGCTATATGCCGACCACATGGGCAATCTCGTTGCCCTGGAGATAAACGATTTTGAAACACTCACACAGAAAGGAAGCTTGTCGCTGGCGAATTGGAACCTGGGTATACCGCCTCCTGCAGGATATTATTTTGAATGTGTAGATCCTGCCAAAGGTCTTGTTGTGCGCTGGGAAGAAATCAAAACAAAAAGAACCGACTGCTATGCGAATTTCTAATCTATACTTCTTTATACTGCTGTGCCTGGCGGTTGCCTGCGAAACAGATTCAGCATCCAACGCAGAGGCTACCGGAAAAGGTGGCTCTGTGACGCGCTTCGCCATCAGCAATGGTTATCTATACCTGGCGGATCAATCGTCCATTAATGTATTTGATATTCGTAATCAGGCATTTCAAAAGATCAACACCATTGCGATAGGCTTTGGTCTTGAAACGATCTTTGCCCGCGGTGAATATTTATACCTGGGCGCTACTGATGCCATGTATATCTATAGCATTGCCGAGCCAACAACACCTTCCTTTATTTTTCGATATGCACATATTGTATCGTGCGATCCGGTAGTAGTGCAGGGCAATCGTGCCTATGTAACACTGAGCAGCGGCAGTCGATGCAATCGCGGTACAAATGCATTGGAGATCATCGATATTACGAATCCTTATGACCCCGTGCTGATAGAAAATTACCCGATGCAATCTCCTCAGGGATTAGGCGTAGATGGCAATTTACTTTTCCTCTGCGAAGGTGAATATGGATTGAAAGTATTCAATATCAGCAATGAATCATCTATTCAACTTGTAAAGAAAATAGATTCGATGCATGCGTATGATGTTATACCCGACAATGGCATTCTGTTACTGACGGGCGATGATGGTGTATTTCAATATCGTTATAATCAGCAGGCGGGAGATCTCCAGCTTCTAAGCAAGATCCCGGTTAACCGTGAAGGTATATGAGAGCATTGCTGGTAAGTCTTTTCGTTTTGATGACTATATATTCGTATGCACAGGATTCGCTGGAGTATAGATCGTATGTTCCGAATCATGCTGTGAAATTTAGTCCGTTCCATCTGATCAACTTCTATCCGACACTGGAGCTGTCGTATGAAAAAAGAATATACCGCTGGATAACACTTCAGGGAGAGTATGGTTATGTGATCGACTATGGAGATCGAACAGACGCATCGTACCGGAACAAGCGAGGCTCCAAATTTAAACTGGAAGTACGAAAGTATTTTGCACCGGTAACGTATCGAAATCTTATTTTCTATGGTGCCCTGGAAGGGTATATGAATGCTATACGTTTTGATGAGCGCTATACTACACAAGAGTGTTTTGGTGAAGACTGCGATCACGTCTATATCCGCGACCGGTACTATACCACGCAGTATCATGAGCAGGGCTTTGGTTTCAAGTTTGGTCTGGTAAAATATTTCCTTTCCAACTTCTTTATGGATGTAAACTCCGGCTGGTGTATACGCTTTGTTGATTACGACAAAATGCGCCCCGACAATATACAGATCTTCAACAGCGGAGTGGAAGAGGAGGGTTGGGGCATCGATATCCCGAACGAACACGACAGAGTAGTGCCATCACCTGTTCTTGGTATCCGGATCGGGTATCGTTTCAGGTAACTTGTTTTGTAGTTTCCTTCCGATTCATTTTATTTGTGCTTGCTTATCCAGAAAGACTGAGGGACAGGGCCCTGTGACGTCTTAGCATCCTATTCCGAGAGGAATGTTGTGCTAAATCCCTTTCGTTACCTCGCATGATGTAATGAAAAAGATAAGTAAACCCACCTTGCAGGGCTCTCTGGATAGCGAATACAAAAACGGAGGGCTTTATGAAAATCGAAGACATTTTGAAAGAACGTATCCTGGTGATCGATGGCGCTATGGGTACTATGATCCAGCGATATAAACTGGAAGAGGCAGACTTTCGTGGCGAGCGCTTTAAAGATCATACGTTCCCGTTGAAAGGCAACAACGATGTTCTCTCTATTACACGTCCGGATATAATAAAAGAAATACACCGCCAGTATCTGGAGGCCGGTGCCGATATACTGGAGACCAACACCTTTAGCGGAACAACCATTGCACAGGCAGACTATCACCTGGAAGATGCTGTATACGATTTGAACTATTACTCAGCTAAGATCGCCAAAGAAGTAGCAGACGAGTATACCAAAAAAGATCCGAGCAAGCCGCGCTTTGTTGCCGGTGCTATGGGACCAACCAATAAAACGGCATCGCTTTCTCCCGATGTAAATAACCCCGGCTATCGCGCCATTACGTTTGATGAATTGGCTATAGCCTTTAAAGAACAAGCAAAAGGATTGATTGATGGTGGTGCCGATCTTCTGTTGTTAGAAACGATCATCGATACCCTCAACGTGAAAGCTGCGCTCTTCGCGATACAGGAGTTGTTCGATGAGATCGGAAAAACATTACCGGTGATGGTATCAGGTACTATTACCGATGCCAGCGGAAGAACATTATCCGGACAAACTACCGAAGCATTTCTGGTTTCCGTATCGCATGTACCGTTGCTGAGTATAGGATTGAACTGTGCATTGGGAGCAAGTCAGTTGCGTCCATACCTGCAAGTGTTA